>CAYNGS010000068.1:0-9556 GCA_964396625.1 uncultured Flavipsychrobacter sp. | reverse complement strand
TTGGCTGCGAGTACAATATTTCCTGTCTCATCACCCGGCAAACCCGGTCTTTTGAATTCGCCCTTTACCCGCCCCAAAGAGTCAGTGGTGTAGCTCTGGTCATCGCCAATGGGCAGGTCTCCACCGAGCCGTTCAATGCCAAGTTTTATCTCAACACCTTTCACGGGAACCCATGCACTGTCTTTAAACTCAGTAAATACGGCGGTAACATTTTTATCTGACGCAGTATCAAGGCTAATTCTCGATCTGGCAATTATTATTTCAGTACTGGTCCCGTCAAAAAGTTTAGTTTTATGGGTAACAGCAATGAAGGTGTGACTTACAGATGACTTCCATATTTGCGACAGTGAAGGGGGAATATTGGCTACTGCTTTTCCTTTCTCGTCGGTAACGACCTTTCCGATAAACCCAATACCATTTCCTGCAGAGTCTTTACCGAGGTATAATTTTATCTCTGCGCTTTTTACAGGCTGAAATTTCCCTGAAACTTTTGATCTTGCAGTGACAGTCAGATACTGCACATTGTTATCTACGGAGAAATAGGATAACGTTATTACCAATGGGCTTTTTGCGGTGTCCAGAGCGTCGGTGGCGGTCACCGCCAACGCAGGAAAAAGGAGGAGCAATGCAAAAATGCAGCAATTAATGGTGCTCCTTTTCATGGTGTTCTATTAAAGTTTCCTGGATCGGTATTATCGGAAATATCCTTGCAAATATTGTTATTACCAGTAGTGCGCCTGCGAGCGAGCCAAGAGCGATAGACCATTCTTCCCAGCTTGGAAAATAATGTTTGTAACTGGCCGGGACATTGTGCATTGGCAGAAATGGTTGTAATAAAGTAGGTGTTACGATCAGGTACCTTTTAAACCACGCGCCGACCACTATCATGATACCGCATATAAACATGGGGAACGGAGTACGCCCTTTGTGGAATAACAGTATGATCATCGGGATGATCATACCTCCAAAAATAGCAGACCAAAAAAGCGGTGCGTAACTTCCTACAAATAAACTATCAAGAAAGGCTACCTCGGGCTTCTTCATTTTAAAATAGGGCGTGAGGAATTCATTTACATTAAAGTACAGGTATAACATACCTAACATCACGGTTACCTTCCCCATTTTATCAAAATGCTCATAGGTAATGTAGTTTTCCAGTTTGTAATATTTGCGGAACATGTACATAGCGACATTAACTGCGCCCGCTCCTGCTAAAAAAGCTCCTGCGATAAAATATGCGCCAAAATTGGTACTATCCCAGCCCGGACGATAGGTAGTGGCAAATAGCCACGACGTAACCGTATGGATCATAAAGGCCACAGGGATAATAGTAATACAGAGAATATTTATAGCCCTTTTACTAATACGGAATTGCAGATGAGTCCCTTTCCAGAAAGACCCCAGGAAACTATAAAATTTGAAAAGTCCTTGCTTTGGTTTGTGTGCGAGCAATATGCTGAGGTCTGGCAGCAGCGGCAGATAGAGTAATAATAAACTGATAATAAAGTAGGTGGAGATAACAGTAACGTCCCAGATTATCGGTGACTGAAGGCGGCCGTACAAGAACAAGAAATAAAACCGCTCAGGACGGCCCATATCCACGATAATGATGATCGACGCAAAAGTAATTGCAGCAACGGCAATGATCTCAGCTATCCGGGTCAAAGGCGTACTCCAATGCACACCAGATAATCGTAAAACGGCGGTGATCAGTGAACCTACCAGGCTAATAGCCACAAAAAAAACGAAATTGGAAATGTAAATACCCCAGGATGCATAATCCCTCATGGAAGTAACGATCAGTCCATACCTTAACTGGCGGTAGTAAGCAAACATACCTAATAAGCAGAATGCTACCAATACTGCTGTCCAGATCATCCCACGTTTGCCGAATTTCTGAGGCAGCAAGTCGTTGATTATATGCTCATCGGTCAATGAGACTTTCTCCCGTTTCGTATTGCCACGAAGCGGATTTGCAGCGATCCTTTTGTCATTACCCGATGAGGATGAATGTTCCACCTTGCTTTATTGTAAGTAATTAACTTTTTTCTTTATCATTTTCAAGCCCTTGTTCAAAAGGGAAGTTGCGCGCGATGGGAGGCAGATAATAGACACTGGGCTTTGTGCCGAGATCATCCATCAGCCTATACCCAGCTTTATCTTTTATCAGATCGCTGAACCGGAATGTTTCGGCACCGTTAGTCACGCTATCTTCATTCAGATCTCCAAAGAAGTAAACTCCATTAGGACAGGCAGACACACAATGTGGTAATTCTCCTTTCCTTGCCATATCAGGGCAAAAATCGCACTTACCCACAGTACCGATCTTCTGGGGAACGCTTGTTTCGCACGAATAGGGCTGACAAACTTCTTCAGGAGTGAGCGTGTCAGGTTTTTCCCAATTAAACACCCTTATTGAATAAGGGCAGGCTGCCATACAGAACCTGCATCCTATGCAACGGTCACTGTCAATAAGCACCAACCCATCCTGTCTTTTAAATGTGGCATCAACGGGGCAGACCTTTACGCAAGGTGGCTCATCGCAGTGCATGCACAAGGTTGGCTGCCAGTAGGAGGCCGTATGCTCGGCTTCCTCCATTGGGTAAACTTTCAGCCAATTGAGGTCTGTGTGCAAATGATGTGCATGATTGCAGGCCTTTTCACAATACCGGAGATTCTTGCACCGGGAAAGGTCTATGACCATTACAAATTTTTTACCGGGAATACCTATTCTCTGTTCGCTGTTTGAAATGACTGGCGTTTCGGGAACGGGCCGCAGGTAGGCCATATCCACTTCTATTATCTCTCCGTCTACAGACAAAAGTTTAACCTTTTCACCGGTCGGAGGTTTATGAGCATCTGCCTCAAACGGATTCTTCTTAGTTGAACATCCTGCAAGCGCCAGGCCTGTCGTCACTAATGAGGCGAGAAAAGCTTTCCTTGATGTGCTGTCTGCGGCCATAAATATGTTTAAGCGAGGTTAGATCAGCTATTTGTTTTTCACCCAATTCTGTAATTCCTTATCAGATATTTTTTTCTTTGCGGCTGCCAAGAATGCCGCGTCGACTTCTACCAGTTTCCCATCCTGTGTAAGCATTTTTACGGTTCCGGAAGGCTTATTTTTCCATGGCCTGAATGCCGCCCCGGCCATAGTAAACAGCGATAATACTCCTAGCCAACTAACTAATTTTCTGCGTGTTACTTTACCTTCTACTTGCATGGCACCACGGTTTATTTTTTCAACGTTCTTACATAATTCACCACATCCCATATGTCATTGGCATCCGACATTTTTTTCTTAAAGCTGGGCATATCATCACGTCCTTCAGAAATTTTATAGAAAACAGAGCCATCGGACTGCGATTGAAAAGCAGCTTTTGAAAAATCACCAGGTTCGGTTTTTAACTCTGACGCCTTTGTGCCATCCCCCATACCCGTCTTCCCGTGGCACGACTGGCAATATTTTGCAAACAGGGCTCTACCATTACTGACAGACTCAGAACCTTTCTGAGGGTTGGCCTTTGAAGCTGCTGCGGCAGGGGCACTCCATGGCTTTTTAGCATCAGGCCTGAATGCAAAGCACATAACGAAGAAGCCTGCAATTGCGAATGTTAAGATCGTCGTTCTCATTTTTTTCTTTTTTTGGTTAAAATATCAGCGATTGAATTATTTTAGAAATTCCATAATTTGGTCATGTTAAATCCCAACAGGTATTGCCCTTTTGAGTAATCATTCTGGTTAAATAAGGCATTGTTCTGCGGGAGTATATACTGCCCGTTGCCCGCAATGATCTGGAAGCAGTGGGAACTGGTTGTGATCTCCAGTCCGAAAGCCAGGTTCGGGTGGGGATTGTTCATGGCGTTCTGAGTAAGTGGCTGATCATAGTCTATCAGAATCGCCATTTTTTCAGAAAGCTTGTATCGTCCCATAAATGACAGCGTAAACTGATCATTCTGGACGGTGTTCCTTATTGCACCTTCAGCGTCGTAGTAGCCGGGAACATTGTTGAAATGAGACAGACTGAAGGCGGCCTGAACGGAAAATTTTGGCGTGATCTTTCGCGCCATCATCAATTGGTCAAAGTAGGAGAACCTGTCTCCGCCGGTTACGAAATTCGATTTTGAACGTGTGTCTATGACAACATTTCCATAATAGGTAATACTTACGGGCATCCCGCCTTTTGTTTGTTTTAAGATCGCATATTTGCCATTAAGATCAAGCTGCATCCTGTCGCTGCATAGCCCAAACCCTAATTGTAAATTCTTTACCGGTACATATTCAAACCCCAGCCTGATGATAGCAGGTGAGAACAGTCCGTAGAAGTCGGAGTAGCCATTGTTTACGATACCGAAACGATGCTGGATATCCCATTCCAACGTTCCTTTTTTAGGTACCATTACTGTTTGATCATCTATGATCAGGTTGCTTTCAAAAGTATTTTTCACCGGTTTTTTCTTTGCAGCAGTTCCGGAGTTAACAATAGCAGAAGAATCCTGGGTATTGGTTTGTGCCAGGATCATACTGCCGTTCATTAGCAGTAAAGCGAGCATACCCAACCATGCATATCTGAAAAGTGATCTGCCTTTTATTTTTGACTGTTTCATTTTTTTATGTTTAGTTGTTCTTTGCCCCTTGTGTTATCCATGCAAGCGTAAGTGCATTAATGTTTGACGGGTTATTGTCCGCACCGAATGGCATTGCCTCTGCCTCTTTACCTGTTAACCATAGGTAGAGGGTACTGTTTGCGGGCGTGGTCTTATTTAAAAAATTGCCTGCTGTTAATGAATTATATGCATCAGCGGCAGATAGGTCGGGAGCCTGCCCGCCGGCATTGTGACAACCTGATAAAGCACAACTTTTGGTGAATACCGGGATGATGTCTTTGCCGAAGCTCACTGGTTTTGTTACTGCCGGCGAATTGTCAACTTTTACAGTAACATCCTTGTAGCAACCTGAAACAACAAGCAAAGCAAGCAGCGCAGGTATGATCGTTACTATTAGTTTTTTCATTGCGAAAAAATAATTTGTTAGTATTTGACTATTTATTAAAGCGCAATGTCAGGCTGTTTACAATTGCATGTTCATTATCGGCCCCGTTAAACATTACACCGATACCAAATGGCTGGTCGCTCAAAGACGAGAAATCAACGTCGTACTTAGTGTCAGCGGTAGTTAATGCGCGGGTTAAGAGCAATCTCCATCCTGTACCGGTCCAAAAAGCATTTGCAGTCACATCGCCGCGACTTCCGGTATAGGCAGATACAATGCTGCCGGGAATGCAGTTCGGCCCATCGCCTGTGCCTACCTGCTGAAAGTTTGTGCCTGATGCCGCGGTACGCGGATCAATAGTAGTTGAATTGGCAAGAGTAAGAACTCCATTGGTATCAACTGCGATCACTTTCACAGCCTTGCCGGAAAGTGTGTCGCCTTGCAGGATAGCTCCATTAGAATAGGTCCCTGCCGGTAACACCCATGTAGGTACGGCTTCTTTTGTAGTTGTGCCGGTAACGGTCAGTGTCTGCTTATTACTGAACCCTCCGTCCGTGGTTTTTACCTGGCCATCATTGTGAACTTCGTTCTGGTTCAAAGCGCCACCGCCCCAATCCAGATAAGCATCGTTTGCCTGGTTAACATTTGCCACCTGGAGCATGCGCGCCCTCCAGCAATCGAGGAACTCAGTTGGGCCGTTTGTACGCATCCCGCCGCCGGAAGGGGCTGTCGCGCCTCCAAAAGAAGAGTTGGCATGACAGGTCGCATAACAGGATAATGTTGAAAACGTCGGGCAGGAATTAGCAATATCAAATATTATTACAAACTGATCCTGTATAAATGCAGGCCTGAAAGTAGTACTATCCGAGTTGATCACCGGGGCACCGCTTTCCTGTGCCCAAAGACGTTTTGCGGGATTGTAGTACCAGGGAGAGGACGCGACATTTTTCTGGTCGGCATTCCATTCAACAAGGAAATAAATGTTACCCGCGTCGTATAGAGAACGGATAGTAACATCTGTGGCGTTACCTACGAACCCCGTAAATGTATTATTCCCCAGATCGGGGACGACAGCATGAACTGTCAGTTTTGATGCGCTGTTCCAGACCGTTTCGATGGTGCCATCCCATGCAGCACCTCCGATAGGCGACACGGTAGCGGTCCCTTTGGCGGCATATAATATACTGGGGGCCGGTGCTGAGGAAGTATTTAATACCTGGTCTTTTTTGGTGCAAAATGTCAGGAGAACTGCCGGGAAAACTACCAGCCCGGTAATGATAAACAGTTTTTTCATTTTATTGTGTTTTATAAACGTTAAGACCGATACGATAAAATAACCTCATAGGGGGTGTAAATAAGTATATACTTTGCGACATAAGATCGCGGTTGCTACCAATTTAAATAGATCAGGGCGCCCAGAAAGACGATGACAACACTTATACCGATAAGTATGAAATGGATAAGGTGCGGGTCTCTTTTGTACGGCCGTGATCTTGCATACTTTAACATATACTTGCTAATTGGTCAGTATTACTTTTAATGCTTTTTCTTTAGCTGCATTCCCGAATGTTTCATACGCTTCAACTACCTGGTCCAATTTAAAATGATGTGTGATCAGTTTATTAGGGTCGAGCTTTTTCGACTGAACGGTTTTAAAAAGCATCGGTGTGGTCACAGTATCAACAAGGCGGGTAGTGATCGTAATGTTCTTTGACCATAAAGACTCCATGTGGAGTGTGACACTTTTCCCGTGGACACCTATATTGGCTATATGGCCGCCAGCAGCTACTATTTCTTCGCACAATTCAAACGTCGCGGCAATGCCCACAGCTTCTATAGCCACGTCAACGCCCTTACCATTGGTCAGGCTCATGACCTTTTCAATTGCATTTTCGTTAGCGCTGTTAATAGTATGAGTTGCCCCGAAAGTTTTAGCAACATTCAGGCGGTTGTCGTCCTGGTCTATAACAATGATCTCTGCCGGAGTATAGAACTGGGCAGTTAACAATGCCGCCATACCAACCGGGCCGGATCCGATGATGGCAACTACATCACCCGGTTTAACTTGTCCGTTTAACACACCACATTCAAAACCAGTAGGTAATATATCGCTCAGCATTACCAACGCTTCCTCGTCTGAACCATCAGGTATGGGATAAAGGCTGTTATCTGCATAGGGTATCCTTACGTATTCCGCCTGTGTACCGTCGATCAGGTTACCCAATATCCATCCGCCCTTTTCGCAGTGAGAATACATTGCTTTTTTGCAATATTCGCATTTGCCGCAGGAGGTGATGCAGGATATAAGAACATGGTCGCCCTTTTTATAATTGCTTACTGAACTTCCTGCTTCATCTATAATGCCGACCCCTTCATGGCCTATGATCCTGCCGTCTGTAACCGCAGGAAGATCGCCTTTCATAATATGCAAATCAGTTCCGCATATTGTTGTTTTCAGAATTTTAACGATGGCATCTGTCTGCTCCTTAATTACCGGTTTTGGTTTTTCTTCCCATGATTTCTTTCCGGGACCATGATATACTAATGCTTTCATTCTTATTAAGTTTTGTGAAGATCAATTTCCCAATGAGAATATGGGCAAATAAGTCCCCGTTTTGGTATTATTTAGGTTTGCTAATTACTCACCTATGGTCATCGCTGTATCTTCTTTGTTTTTTATGCATATTATGCCCGTTAGTTCCGCGGCGGTCATGCCCCCGGCTCTGTTTATAATGGGAATTATTTTGACCACGCTGGTGATCATTATCCCTTTTCTGTCCTCTGTTTTCTCTTTTGTTTTGATCCCTGTCTTGTGCAAAAGAAGGTGTGCAGCCCAAACTGATAGCCACAATGGCCATGACAACGTACTTTTTCATGATTATTTATTTTGTGATGAGAAACAACAATTTTAAAATGCAATTCGTATTGCTTAAACAGGGTGGTGTTTGTTAATAGAAAGACCAAGCTAGTTATCTAATAATCATGCCATTGAGCCTTCGTCGCTTGACGAGAGGATATAAAAAAGCTTTTGTAGTCAGGTTAAAATCATATTGTCTCATCTTATAACGGTAGTAGGCTAAGGAATAAATCAGCTTTCCGTAAACAAAGGTTGTAACTAAATACAGATCACGTGTTACACAATTTTAAGAATAAGTTATATAGTTTGGAATTGGAATTAGCCTGTTGATTCTATTAGGTTACGCATTAAAAGACATGAAGCTCTATGAGGATTTTATTGTAGCCAAAAAAAGAGCAGATAAAGCGTAACACGTAATTGGTACCGACTATTCAGTTTTTCATATTCTTAATTTATAAAACTTTACCCCAATGCCTAAAAATCAGAATAATAAAATATTTGTAGAGAGGCGCCCAGAAGGCGACTATGCAGTGAGAAAAGCAGATTCACAAAGAGCCTCTGCTATTGAGCCCACACAAAAGCAAGCTATTGAGCGGGCAAAGGAACTAGCTCCGGACGCAAAGCCTCATATAGAGCGGGTGAGGAATACCGATGCGGGTGGACGGGATAAATGGCGTAAGCCGTAGAGAAACAGCCTGAATTATTTCTAAAGGCTATATCAGTAATTTTACCGAATCCAATAACACAATTCAAATTATTTTTTCACATTAAATTTCATATTTTATGCCAGCAGCTTTTATAGAACACAGACCGCACGCAACAAGTGAACATGTGCCTACTTCTCATTATGTTGTTATAGTTAACGAAACCGAAGTCGGGGGCACATTTTCCACTCAAGTTTCCGCCAAAAATTTTGCTTGTAATAGTGGCTACCGCCCTGTACATGTTGCACGAGAGCGCCATTTACAAAACAGGGCTCAGCCAGCACATTGGCGAGTTGATCCCTGCTAAGAATCAATAAAACAAACAAATGCAATCGACAGAACCCATGCAATGCCATAGAGGTTTAACAGGCTTGACGGCAGTTTGTCGGCAGTTTTTAAGAACGCAATAGCATTCAATGAGGCATAATGGTTCTCTGTTATTTTGCTTGAAACGATTGCCAAGTCAATATTACAGACTATTGAGGTTGTTTATATATTAATTTTTTAGTCCCGTCCAGTCCGCAATGTATCTTCAAAGCCAGCGCCCAGCGCGGGCTTTGTCGTTTTAATAATCGCTCCGTAGAGCTGCCGTAGAGATTTGGAAACTGTTGGTGTATTTAACAATATTCAATCAGTACTCTCTAAAGGAAACTCAAACGGGGAAATACCCATTTATAAATTATTAATTTTTATTCAAATTGGGTAGATAGTATCTTCCACTGCAACTTTTTCTGCTTGTGTCGGGTAGGCAAAAATTCTCTGCCCCTCATAGAATAACTTAACCTCTTCTTCGGTTAAATAAATGTATCCCGGTTCGACACAGTGGACTCTACCACAAATTGAGGATGTGTTTGGGTACCCAATTGGATGGGCGTGATGCAAATATATGTGATGTTCATTTTGGGGTGGATGCATTTTGCATCTACATGTTGCCATATAAAAAATTATTTAGAATGAAAAGTAGTTTTTTTTCGGCACGCCAAATTTTGCGTGAGCGAATTAGTAG
>CAYNGS010000067.1:0-9676 GCA_964396625.1 uncultured Flavipsychrobacter sp. | reverse complement strand
AATTTCTTGCCGGCCTCTGACGGAATGATGGAGGCGCCTGCATCGAAGAGCACGTCGATCTTTTCGCCGTTCACGGTGATAAATGTGCTGGGGTGTGCGTATATATTTTCGTGGTTGCTGTTTTCTTTAAATCCTAATTTTTGTACGCCGGGCTGGCCTTCCTCAGTGGCTGGGAGCGGCGTGTTCACCCAGATCTGCCTGTTGGGATAGTCGAAGGTCCAGGCTTTGCCCATGAAGTAGTTTTGGCCCAGGAACATATCAAGATGCATTTTTTCCGTGAGGAATTTTACCTCATCGTCCATAGACGGAACAAACAGAAACGATTCGGACACGCGTGCGACAGGGGTTCTAACAATGATAGAACGATGTGGTACAGGAGCAGGGACGGTGGGGTTGCTGACAACATCGCTAAAGAAAATGTACTTCATGGGCATGAGGCCTTTGAGCAGGCCGGTATGCACTTTTGACCGCAGTCCGAGCCGGTCGACTGTGGCGGGCATGAGCATAGAAATGCCGCCGCCTGTGTCGCCGAATGCGAGGACTGTGTCGCCATTGGTTGTTGGAATTTTGAGGTAAAACCGCTCGCCATTAATAAAGAGCGACGGCAGCAAAACAGGGCTTTGGGCATCGTAGCGCGAGACGTAGAAATCTTTCTCCTCCAATGCGTCGCGATCAAGTTTGCGGACGAGGAAGTAGTAGCCAGCGAACAGGATAAGCAATGAGCCTACAGTCAGAAAAAAGACCTTGAAGAAACGCTTCATGCGGATCGGTATTACTTGTAAGCTGTAAGATAGAAAAATATGTTTGCAACAAGCAGAACGGACGATTTTAATATTAATTGACTATTATCAATTCACAATATGACGGCAATCAGCCAAAAGGATGATGGGACAAGCGACCTTTGAGCCGTGAATAAGTACAAGGTATCGTTTACAAACAATAAAGCGGTATCGGCGCAAAAGCTGAGCGACGAAAGTGAGAGCTATCTGAAAATTGGGGACCAGGGCAAGCGAAAAGTAGTAGAATGGTTTGTGGTTTCGGGGGATGACGAGAATGATGCTATGCAATATGCGAACAGGGTGGTGACCGAGAACCGGCGTGAGTTGCTGCGGTAGCGGGCAGATTGACAAACATCACCAGCCGCTCTGACATACATCATTGCAATAAGAAGCCAGCCGGGCAATATTTGCATTATGATCGGGTACAAGGTAACGTTTGAGCAAAACAAGGCGGTATCGGCCACGAGACTGGAAAACACTTACCAGGCAAGATTGGTGCAACTGGGTAAAGAAGGCGGCAAGCGGTCGCTGCAATGGCTGGTGGTGTATGGGGCAGATGAGCATGACGCCATTAAAATAGCCGATGACATAGTGAAGGATTATAAGGGTTTTTTCAGCTAAGGACAGGTATTTTAATAAACCTTGATCTTATATTTAGAAATAACCTTCCTGATCCGCTTTTTGAGGAGGTTGTTGTACTTCTTGCTGAGGACGCCGTTCTTATCCAATATCAGACGGGCCTTTTCCATTTCGAATGCGGCTTTCCTCGCGTCCTCCTGGGTTTCGTATACAATTTTTTCCATCGGCAGGCTGTGTTTTGCAAATGTACACAGTAAGCCGGTGCGCAAGTCAGTTTACGTAGTCGGTGCCAAAGACCGTAATGGAAACTTCCTTTATGATGATATCAGCAATAGTAAGTGCATTTTCCTCATTTTCGGCGTTGATGATGGCGTAAACCAGCCGGCCATTTTTGTGCTCATAGTGGTATAGCCCCCTAAGAACCGTAGTTTCACTTACCTCGCTGATGGATATTATTTCGTTCTTCCCGAATATGGCTCTATAGACATTCATAGGTAGCAATGATTTCGTTTGCCGACAGCACACAAAACACATACCATAAAAAATAGAATAATTTATCTCTTTTTTATCAGTAAGTTATTTTAGAATGCAACTTGCTAAGAGAGAGGGTTGAGTGAAGCGTGGATGCTGGTGAATCGGGAAATTGCGGCGGACAAAATGATGTTTAGCCCAGGTATCACAATTCCCCTTTTTTTGGAAATTCCCGCAACAAAATTTTGGAATTTGGTTTGGGTAAGAGCGTTGTAGTAAACTGTTGCGCCTTTCCACATCTCGTAGATGTATTGTCCGGCGATCTTGCGTCGAAGGCGCCATTGGCCAAAAATAGCGTTGGGGAGAAGTTGCTGCTGTGAATTTGGGTAAACGACAGTTATGTTGTTGTTTTCTGACCATATGAGTTGGCTACGGATGTCGCTAATCAAGGTCATATTTTTATCTGATTTAAATCATTGTTGTGATAATTCATCTATGCAATATTTACACAATGAAAAAATACAAAGTTGCATTCAAGGATAATGTAGCACAATCTGCCACTTTGTTGGTGGATCATACAGAGCGACCTATAAAGTTCGTGAAGATGAATGAGAAACGATTTATAGAATGGTTTGTGGTTAGCGGATATTGTGAAAACGACGCAATGCGGCTTGCGAGCACGGCTGTGACAGGAATGGGGCAGTTGTTTGGTTGATAAATTGATTAGCTGATGTGCCGATATGCTAATTAGCTGATTGTTGATTTGCTCCCCTTTCGCCAAAGCTTCAGCGGGTTAAGGATTGGTTAGCAATAATAACTTATTTTGCATACAGAAGCGCAGCTGTAAATTTGAGTAACCCTTGTACCTATGAAAGTTAAACCATTGCTCGGCGTATTTTCTATTCTGTTCCTGCTCTCATGTAAAAAGAAAGACCCGGCATGCTGCTGGATATGCCATATCTCGCCGGAGGCTAAGTCGAACATGATATACCCGATAGACACGGTGTGCAATCAGACATCGGAGGGGATAACCCAATATGCAAATGTGCATCTGCACGAATATATATGCGAAAAAAAATAAGGGAAAGTTGGTTGATTTGTTGAATGGTTGATTGGTTGACTCGTCGCGAGTTGGCTGTTCCCAGAGCTGTGCAATTTGAAGTGGTTAGAGTCTGAACCCTCGGATCAGTCTATATTTTTCTGATTGGTTGTTACGGGCCCAAAAATGCAATTGTTTCATTTGAATTTGGAATAATCTAAAATGTTTATTTATTTGCGTCCGATATATGATACTTAGCACAATAAAACGACTGACAGATGAGCAATTATTCAAAAGAGAAATTACATCTCGCACTTAAGCATTTCTTTGGTTACGACGAGTTTCGCCTTACCCAGCTTCCCATTATTGAAAGTGTACTGAACAGCGAGGATACCCTTGCCATTATGCCCACAGGGGCGGGAAAATCTATTTGTTACCAACTGCCGGCCATGCTGCTGCCGGGCATCACCATAGTGGTGTCGCCGCTCATAGCGCTGATGAAGGACCAGGTGGATGCGCTGGTGGCCAATGGTATTTATGCCGCTTTTCTGAACTCGTCGCAATCGCAGGATGAGCAGCAGCGGGTGATCAAGGATGCGCAGGAAGGGAATATAAAACTGCTGTATATAGCGCCGGAGCGCATACCGGCTAATGCGGATGCTTTCTTTGCCTTCCTGAAGCGACTGAATCCCTCGCTGTTTGCGATAGACGAGGCGCACTGCATATCGTCGTGGGGGCACGACTTCAGGCCGGAATACCTGAAGCTGGCGGTGCTGAAAAAGCAGTTTCCCGGCATACCGGTGATAGCGCTGACAGCCAGCGCCGATAAGGTGACGCAGAAGGACATAGTAGAGCGGCTGGCGCTGCACCGGCCACAAATATTCATATCGAGCTTTAACCGGCCGAACATCCATTATTTCGTGCACCCGAAGCGCAATGCGTTTGGACACATACTGGAATATCTGAAGAAGCATAACGACGACAGCGGTATCATTTATGCACTATCGCGGGTGGCCACGGAAGACATAGCCGGGCGACTGCATGAGGCAGGCGTAAAGGCTGCGCACTACCATGCCGGCATGGACAGCAATGAGCGAAGCCGTGTGCAGGAGGCTTTTCAGCGCGATGAATATAAGGTGATCGTGGCGACGATAGCCTTCGGGATGGGCATCGATAAATCGAATGTGCGGTTTGTGATCCATCATGATGTATCTAAAAACATAGAGGGATACTACCAGGAGACCGGCAGGGCGGGGCGCGATGGGCTGAGGAGTGATGCGATACTGTACTACTCGGCCGGGGATATAATGAAGCTCAGAAAATTTGCGGAGGTAGAGGGAAACCCGCAGCAAAGCGCGATATCGCAGAAGAAGCTGCAACTGATGCAGGAGTTTTGTGAGCATGAGGGCTGCCGCAGGCAATACCTGATGCAATACTTTGGTGAACAGTTCCCGGCCTACTGTGGTAGTTGCGATTACTGCCTGAGCTCGCTGGAGGAGAAGGATGCGACAGAGGATGCACAGAAGCTGCTTTCGGCCATTGTACGCACAGGTGAGCGGTATGGAGCGGCTTATATCATTGATTTTATTAGGGGCTCGGCGAGTGAGAAAATAAACCCGGCGCACAAAGAACTAAAGACCTACGGGGTGGGTAAGGGACTGAAAAAAGAAGAGTGGCAATGGATGGTGCAGCAACTGCTCTACCATAGGTTCATAGACAAAACGGAGGACCAGTATGCTACCCTGAAACTTAATGATAAGGGCTGGAAGATACTGAAGGGTGATTCGCAACTAAAGCTGGTGTTGCGGAAGGAAAAGGAGCAGGTGGCAGAAGAGGAAGAGCTTGATTATGACAGGGGGCTGATGCAGGAACTGAAAGGCCTGCGCCTGGATATGGCGGACCGTGAGCATGTGCCCGCGTATAATATAGTAGCTGATAATTCGCTGGTGGAGCTTGCCATGTACCTGCCCGGCAGTTTTGAAGAACTAAAGCAGATATCGGGTTTTGGTGACTATAAGGTTGGCCGGTACGGCGCGAAGTTTCTGAATGTGGTGCGGCAGTATGCTGAAGAGCATAACCTGGTCTCGAAAATGCATTTTAAAAAGCCGAAGAAGGAAAGGAAGGAGAAGAAAGAGAAACAAAGCGGAGTCACATCAAAGGCCAGCGGAACGCAACAGGCGTCGCTGACGATGTTCTGTGATGGGCTAGGTGTGGAGGAAATAGCTGAGCAGCGGGGCTTGTCGCCGATGACCATAGAGGGGCATCTTGCTGCTTTTGTAGCCAGCGGCGAGCTGGATGTGTATCGCTTTGTAACGAAAGAAAAGCTGGACAAGATAACGGAGATCATAAACAATACCGGGCAGAGCTTTGCTGCAAAGCCAATAAAAGATGTTCTTGGTGATGAGTACAGCTACGGGGAGATAAAGATGGGACTGGCGTATTTCAAGAAGATGAATAGTTGATTAGCTGATTAGCTTATGTGCTGACTAGCCGATAGGTGGATTGTAAGTTGGTTGGTTGATTTTCTGAACCACATAGGCACAAGAAGACATAGATTTTGTTGGTTGGTTAACTAGTTCGTTGTTTGATCTGTGAACCACATAGGTACATAGAGAACATAGGTTTTTTGTTGTCTGGTGGATAGTGGGTTGATTTTAAGTTTGGAGTATATAGATGCATAGAGCGCATAGACTATGTTTTCTATGTGCCTATGTGGTAAATTTTTTAGGCTGCATCTAATTTCCCAAAAATTATTTCGTTGAAATAAAAAAAAAGTGCAGACGATGGCCTGCACTCTGAAATAAATGAATTAAGTGGCTATACGCTGAATTTAATGCCCTGGGCGAGCGGTAATTTGTCGCTCCAGTTGATGGTGTTTGTCTGGCGGCGCATGTATGCCTTCCAGCTGTCGGAGCCGCTTTCGCGCCCGCCACCGGTTTCTTTCTCGCCACCGAAAGCACCGCCGATCTCCGCGCCGCTTGTGCCTATGTTGACATTGGCTATGCCGCAATCACTGCCTATTGCAGACAGGTATTGCTCGGCCTCACGCATATTCACCGTCATGATAGCAGATGACAGCCCCTGAGGTACACTGTTCTGCGTAGTAATAGCATCGTGCAGGTGGGTGTACTTCATAATATACAGTATGGGTGCAAATGTTTCGTGCTGCACAATGGGCCACTCGTTCTTTACCTCGAACACACAAGGCTTTACATAGCAGCCACTACCGTAGCCTTTTCCTTTGAGCACGCCACCGGCAATTACTTCCTTGCCGCCGGCTTTCTTCACCTCCTGAATGGCATGCAGGTAGGCGGACACAGCATCTTTATCGATGAGTGGCCCAACATGGCTTTTTTCATCGAGCGGATCGCCAATGACCAATTGTTTGTATGCGGCAACCAGTTTCTTTTTAAAAGCGTCATAGACCTTTGCGTGAATAATAAGCCGGCGCGTGGTAGTGCAGCGCTGCCCGGCGGTGCCCACTGCCCCGAAAATGGCGGCGCGCAGGGCTATGTTCAAGTCAGCATATTCGGAAATGATGATGGCATTGTTGCCGCCCAGCTCCAGCAATGAACGGCCAAGGCGCGCTGCAACCGATGCGCCGACGGCCTTGCCCATGCGGGTGGAACCAGTGGCCGAAACAAGTGGAATGCGAACATCATTGCTCATCCACTCGCCACACTCACGGTTGCCAATAACGAGGCCGCAAACGCCTTCAGGTACGTCGTTGGCCTTAAATACCTCTGAAATAATATTTTGACACGCTACAGCAGACAGGGGCGTTTTCTCAGATGGTTTCCATACACAGGTATTGCCACATATGAAGGCGATCATGCTGTTCCAGCTCCATACAGCCACCGGGAAGTTGAACGCACTGATGATACCTACAACACCTAACGGGTGCCATTGCTCATACATGCGGTGGAGGGGACGCTCACTGTGCATAGTGAGGCCGTATAACTGGCGGCTCATGCCGACTGCAAGATCGCAGATGTCAATCATTTCCTGCACCTCGCCATAGCCTTCCTGCAGGCTTTTACCCATTTCGTAAGAAACGAGCATACCGAGGGGTTCTTTGTACTTTCGCAATGCCTCACCCAACTGCCGCACGATCTCACCGCGTTTAGGCGCCGGCCACATGCGCCATTCGGCAAAGGCTGCCTGTGCCTGGTCTATTACTTTATCATAAGTTTTGTGTGTAACTACAGTAACTGAGGCAATACACTTGCCATCGACGGGAGAGTATGAGTCGATGTTGTCGCCGCCGGCCTTCAGCCACTTTGTACCTGTAGAGGCGCCTTCGTTGCTCTTCGTTATTCCCAGCTTACTGAGTACCTTATCCATTTTCATAATTCTGAATATTTGCGTGAAAGAGATGCAAAATTAACCTTTTAACACGACTTAAGGAACGAGTGCAACAGCCGGGGGCTGCTAACGGTGCATCATAACATTCCTGGGCCACTCACGCGGCGTGGTCTTAAGGGCTGAACTGTCGTCTTTCTGATAGAACTCATATGCCTTGCGGAACATGTTTTTGAACACGAACTGCTGTATCATGACCGTATCGCGATCATCATTGATAACGGCATAAAGGCGGTCGGCATCATAATCATCAGGGACGTCGGGGTCTGAGACGGTGACGTTTTTGCTTCGTTTGTTCAACGCCATCCAGTATATATCAACGTGCTGGTGCTGGCCGTGCATGCCGGTAACGTCAATCACGGATTGTATTTTGGAGGTATTGAGTGTGGAATCCATGCCTTCGATACCGTTCATGTATCCCTCGCAGTTCACATTGCCAAAATACCTGAGGTAAACATTTACGCGGCGCATGTTCAGCACATCGAGGTGGCGGGTGACATTGCTGTCGCCCTTTACAGTAATGCTGTTGCCCTCGCGGTTGATCACGAACGAGTTGATGGGCTTGTCGGGATACCGGACAGAGATCGTTTTGATCTCATCGGGGGGGAGACTAAATATATTCCTGTCGCGCCAGTCTTTCAGGTTGGTAGTGTACCGAGAAGTGAGGTAGCCATCGAAGCCCTGAACCTGCACAACATACGGTGTCTTCGCACCCTCAATCAGCATGTTGGTGCCGGTATTGTTGACGGCAACACCCCCAACATAGAATACTTTCATTTTTTTGCCATCGCGACCATATAATTCCACTTTCACGCCATCGGTAGATAGCGCCTTGACCGCGTGGTCGTAGGCGTTTTTTGTTACCGGATAGAGGGCGGCCTGTTTAGTGAGTGTGGTCATTACCAGATCGAGTGTACTTTTGAGGGCCTTATATTTTTTATTGACTGTCCAGCCGCTGTCCGTACGCTCCAGCAGTATAGTTTCACCGTCGTTGCTGGCGAAGAATATCTTGCCAATCGATGCAGTGTCTTTGACTGTAAAGCCTGCCTCGGCGGGATCGTAGTTTGTGTTGTTGTTATCGAAAAGGAAGTAGTATATGCCGAAGCAAAGTACTATAAGGATGAGTATGTATACAAGTGTTTTACGCATTGTGTGACAAGGAGTTTATACTGTTATGTTTTACCTCATACCTGCGTTTGCGGAAAAAGAAATAAGCCGATGCGAAAATCAATACAGCAGCTATAGGGATGGCGATATTTACGATCTGCCATTTTGTTTTTTCTTCATGCACCCTGCCACCGTCAAGCAGGCGGAGCTTTACGTCCTTTGAGCGCGCTTCCAGCACTCCCGAACGGTCGGTGAGGTACTCGAGGCAATTGAGCAGGAAGTCGTGGTTGGCAAAATACTCTTTGGAATACCAGTAATAGCCCATGGGCAGGATGCCATCTTTTGCCGTATAGCGGTTAATGAACAGGTCGCCGACGGATGTGACGATCATGCTGTTGTCGGAATCGCAAACAGGCTTAAAAGGCTGCTCCAAAGAATCGAGGATGTGAAGGTACTCGGGAGCGAGACGGTTCTGGTAAGCGGACTTAAACTTTCCCTCGAGCAGCACGGCCACCGGCAGGTAAGACTTATTGAACATTTCGTCTTTGACCTGGTAGTTCATCATGCTAAGGCTGACGCGGACAGGAGCGGCCGACTTCAGGCTGTATTTTGACGTTTGCAGCAGGACGGTCTTTTTGATCTCCGGCGTTCTTATCGTATCAATACTGTTGGTGAATCCGGCCCGGATAAAGTCCATGTTGCGGACAATCGGATTATCGGAAGTGGGATTCAGCTTCGGGAAGTATATCCAGTCGTGCAACTGCGGCGGTCCGTCGTTCATGGTGCGTGGCAACGGCAGATTTAATTTGTCCTCTACGAGGTCATTGTTTACACGGACGCCATACTTGAAGAGCAGGTCGTCTATGTCCAGCCCGTAGTCCATAGAGATGAACTGTGGTGAATTGGCGAAACTGTCGAGCGAAGCCTTAAGCATATTGAGCGACCAAAGCACATGACCACCACGCATAACATACTGGTCTATTCTTAGTTTTTCGGGACCGGTAAAGGGAAGGGTGGGCTGTGCAATAATGATGGCATCGTAAGCAAGGGATATTTTGGTAATGCGCGAAAGATCAATGGTATCGAGGTAGTAGTGGTACGCGACGGTCTTTAGCATGTCGAACGTATTAATGCCCAGAGGCTCGCCGTTGCCGGTCACGTAAGCGATGCGGGTGATATCGGGCTTGCCCATCTGGTTGAGCGCATTAGCAAACTTGTACTCGAGCTGCGTTTCTGCGTAGCTGATCTCCTCGGCCGTGTTGCCACTAGATTTTTTCTCCAATAAGTAGAGCGGTAACTCCCTTCCATTGTACTGAACCAGTGCATACGGAAAGAAGAC
>CAYNGS010000066.1:0-9688 GCA_964396625.1 uncultured Flavipsychrobacter sp. | reverse complement strand
GAATATTCGTACAGGCCAAACTTGCGTGCATCGCATCCGCTGCAGGGCTTGAAGGTTACGTCCATGGTTCCGCTTGTGTCGCGGCATAGGCCGTTATCAAGCACCATGTCATAAGTGCCGGAAGCTGAAAGGTGAAGCCTGCCCACCGGCGTGCCAAATCCGTCGAGCAGTACTGGTCCTAATGGTGCGTTTTGATATGCCCAATAGGCGAAGCGTTGTATTGGTCCTATTATGTTCCTTGTGGTGTCATCAAGGCAATAAGGACCGTAACAACCTGTAGGGAACACCCACAGGTAAAGGCGCGGGTCTTTCGGCACAAAGACATCTCCATGGTTGATACAACCGAACGTATCTGTGTACCAAACACGGTAGGGGCCGCCACCCATTACATCCACGATCTGTCCTGTCTGGCTGCTGCTCCAGTTATACCAACCCGACGAGGGGCCGGATGCTGCGAGCTGCAATGTATAGGTGTTGCAGTCGAGCATTGTATAGCTGATGCCAGGAGGCGGTGGCAAAGGGTGCACTACCACGGTATCCGGCGCGCTGGTGTCTGAGCAGAAACCGGCTGGCGGAATAGGCACTGATACGATGAGCTGGTAGACGAAGGTGCCAGGTGCGGCGGCTGGGTCGGTATAAGTGTCGCCGGTGCCTGCCGGGATGCCGTTTTTGAGCCACTGGTATGTAATTCCGGGGCCATCTCCAGCCCACCCGTTGAGTGTGTACGGGCTGCCCATGCACTGGCTCTTGTCGCCATCAATAATTGCAGGTGGTATACGTATAAAGCTGACATTGTGCTTTGGCGTGTTCACGTAGCAACCATAGTGGTTGGTGCCGTATAACCAGTAGGAACCCGAAGTATAGACGTTGGTGGTTCCTATCAGCGAATAATACATAGTGTCGATGCCATTCATCCAGAGGAAGATCTCGGGATTGGGCAGCGACAATGGCGTGGACGAATAGGTAAGCGGTACTACGCTGCCTGCGCACGCAACAGTATCACCGAGTATTATGCCATCGAGATTCGTATCTATAATAGGCACGAACCCGGTTGTGGAAGCTGAGCAACCGAGTGCATCAGTTATCGTGAGCATAACGGTGTAGCCGCCGCCAAACAGGGGAGCTGCATAGATGTGGTAAGGATTCATTTCAGAGTTCGTGGGACCATCTCCGAAATTCCACAATGCACTTGTTGCGCCCACGGTCGTATTGGTAAACTGCACGGATGCCTGGTACGCACATGTGGTATCGCGGGCAAACGTGAAGCTGGCCACCGGTAGCATCGGCGTTGTTACCACCGTAGAGACAGTGCATGAGTCTGTAGCGCCCGGCCCGTACAGTACCGATTCCCCAATTGTGTACGTGGTGCCCGGCAGCAGGAACACCGTAAAGCTGCCTGTGGTGGAAGAACCCTGGTAGACACCGTTTTTATACCAGTTATATTGGTATGGCTCATGGCCGGCCAGGTAGCTGGAGTTGTCGTACATGGTTATATTGTACCCTGTGCTGCCCGGTGCACACGCCTCGGTGTAGTGCATGTACGGTACCAACGGCACGAGCACACTCATTGATGCAGACCTCGTGCAGGTGTTTGTCCCGTCAAAAAAGCTCGCCTCGTAAGTAAAATCATATGACCCCGCGCTGTCGAAATGACAGTCGAGCGTTGTGGATGTGGTTGTTACACCTAATGCTTCAGGCGGGTATAACCACGATGACCCCACAAAAGTTGGTGGCGGGCCAGACACTACACCGGTAAGGTGCACAGGCCCACATGTGCCTGTCCTGAGGATATTTACTGTTGGCTCAGGTGTAAGTACGCAGGGCATACCACCTCCACATGGAATGGTGTCTATGGTCACTACATTCGACGGTGCGCTCCAGCACCCGTTTACTCCTTTCACAATGGCGTAATAGGTACCCACGTTCGTATATGTTTCAGTAGCGCATGGGATAGGGGGGCCACAACTACCAATTATAGATCCGTCAAAATACCAGAAAAGTGAATCTCCGGGCTCCCACATGCTCTCTATTGTAGTTGTGAGCGTTGCGATAGGTGTTGTTCCATTGCAAAAATGAATAGGTCCCATCGGGCTTATATATATTTCGGGGTTAGGCAGCCGCGTAATGGTTGTAGTTGCCGTTACCGGTATGTTGCAACCATACGGATCGAGTGCCGTTGCTGTGATCAGGTATACATATGGCGTTGGCGGATTGAGCCACGGGTAGTAGTGGATCGCCGGGTTGCCCGTGCTGGTTGTTCCGTCTCCCCAGTCCCAGCTCACTGTTCCGCTTACGCCCGCTGTAGCAGTAAAATCTTCAAGCCTGCACACCGTTCCCGCACTCAGCGCAATTGGGAATGTTGGCGGGATGATCCTTACCCATACGTTGAATGTATCCGTATAGAACGAGTCGCACTTACGGATGCTTACGACCACCTGTGCCGGACCGGACGTATTATTCCAGATCACGTCGGCCGTATGAAGGCCATTTACTCTTACGCTGCCCATACCCGGCGACAGCACGTTCCACGTATAGGTTTCGCCCTCATAGTAACCCGCATCGTAGTTCGACGTGGAACTGGGACATACCGTATCGGCCCCCGTGATATGCGGATGAACATAGGGTCGGTAGACGGCTCTCGATATGTAATTAGAATAGCAGTGTGGTATATCCTTGGTGGCGCGCCGCACATAGATGGTGTCCGGGCCGGGGCCGGTGAACTTGGCTTCGGTAGTATTACCGTCTAAAAAATTAAGCGAGCCGCTGTTTACCGACCATTCGAATACATCGCCCGGTATCGCGTTTGCAGCATAGTAGGTGATGGGTGTACCATAGCAAACGGTATCTGGCCCGTTTAGTGAATCGGGCGGCAAAGGCAGTGTGTCCACGCGGATCAGGAAGGGATCAATAGGACAGAATCCCGGGTTGGAAGCTGGGTCCTGCAACACGGTTAGTGTATACGTACCCACCTGCGAAAATACCGGGGTGGGGAATGTATGCCCGGTGCCGGTAAATACCGTAATGCCATCGGGAAAGGTCAGTGTCCAGTCACCGATAATAGATGCTACGCCATCGAGACTGTACGTGGTGCTGCTGTTATAGCAGACTTTTGCAGGTCCCAGGATACTGTCTGGCGAAACCACTGTAACAGTGTCATAAGCAATGCCTGCGCAGCCAAGCAGGGTATTGTTGTACACGCATTTCAAGTACACCGTTCCTGCGCCATGCGCGTAGAGCACTATCTGGTTGTTTTGGTCGTTTGCAAACAGGGTGGAAGCCGTGGTACCGGTAATGGTCCAGTTGAATACTGTCGTTGGCCACTGGGGCATGCTGAAGAGGTACTGCCCTCCGTCGCATACTATTTTAGGTCCCGAGATGTGTCCGTGTGCCGTTATCACCGGCACCTTTATCGTCGTTATGCCCGGGCATGTCAGTCCGCACGGGCCGGAATTAAACGAAAGATAACCGAATCCGCTGGAGTCGACATGGTTCCATTGCACAGCAACCGTCGGGCCCAGCGGACCGACGAACACGCCTCCTACCACACTCCACAGGTATGAGCTGCACGTGACCACTGGCGATAACGAATACGAATCAACTGCACCCTCACACACCACGCCGGGGCAAATGATATTCACACCTGTAGTAGGCCTTACTGTGATCTTCAGCGAAAAAGTGTCTTTACAACCGCAGGCATTGGTAACGGTGAGCTTGGCCCAGTATGTTCCTGCAACTGTATACTCGTGGGTAAGTGTTGTGGAGCTCGATGTGGAAAATGTACCGCCATCCCTGAAGTCCCAAAACCAGTTCACGATCGGCGATCCGCCGCTGTCTACTGAATGATCTACAAATATCAGTGTCTGGTCCAGGCAGGCGACAGCGCTGCTGGGTGGCAATAGGGAAAAAAGTGCATGCGGCTTGTTTAAGATGTCTATGCAAACCGACTTCATGCCGGTACAACCAAAGGCGGTGGTGTCGTAAACTGTTACGTTGCCGGAGCCGGCAAAGCCCCACTGTACCTGGCACGTATCGCCACCCATCGCCAGGATGGTTCCCCCAACTATGTTCCACCCGAATCTGTCTCCCGGCAGGCTGTTGGCCGTATAGGTGACGATGCTGCTTTCGCAGACCTTCACACATCCGTGGGCATCGTCAATGATGTTTTGTGGTCGCCCGTCCATGTTAGAGTCTGTGAACGACTGGCAACCCACGCGTACATTGGCCGTGATAAAAGGCTCCGGCGCAGGCATTATGACCACCTGCATGGACCCTGTATCCTTCAGCACGCCCAGGCTATCGTAGCCATTTACATAAAGGGTTCCCGTTCCGGGCATACCCCACTGTACCACTACATTAGGCAGGTTATTGACGCCGACAATATTTCCTTCGGGCGTTACTGACCATACATAGTGTATGCCCGCAATGGTTGTGATAGAATAATTGCCTGAGTTTTGAGCGCAGATCGAGTCCGGCCCCGCAATGGTGATCGGCCCGATCTGCGCACCGGCCTTGTTGGCCAGGCAAAGTATCCAGATCAAAACACTTAAAGAAAACTGTATTGCTTGTTTCATTTTGTTTTGATATTTATGTGGTGAAGAAATAGTATGATACGTTTTAGACATGGCCGGCAACCCATTGTCGGCCGCAATTTGCCTATGGCGGGAGGATGTACATCATAACTTTGGCTTTATGCAAGTGAGATTTACAGCAATCTACCATTTGCGTTTGCCTGCAGCCAAAACAGTGTCACCAACGGTCGTAAAAGTTAGCGAACGGTATAAAAGGGGGATCACGAAAGACTCATGCGGATTGTCACAATCGTCCATAGCAACTCGCCGGCATCATTTTTCGTTTCACTGATGTCAAGTTCGATCTCCTTGTTTTGCATCAATGCCAGTTGCGCGATGCGCTTCCTGATATTCTCAAGCCCGGACGATTCGTGCCGTTTATTCGATCTCAGCAGCGCGGCATTGATGCCGATGCCGTTATCGCGCACTGATATTGCCAGGTAGTTATCTTTTTCGTAAACATCCACCTGCACTATGCTGTCGGTTGACTTTCGCGGTAGCAGTCCATGTTTTATCGAGTTCTCTACCAGCGGCTGAATGAGCAATGGCGGTATCATTATTTCATGCTGATCTACGTCCTCGCCGATGTTGATCGAGTAGTTCAGCATGGTTTTAAAACGAAATTTTTCCAGTTTCAGATAATTGGCTACGATCTCGATCTCCTTGTGCAGCGGGATCAGCTCGTGCGAAATATTGTGCATATTCTGCCGCACCAGGTTGGCAAATATCTGGAGGTATTCGTTGGCCGCCTGTTTTTCGTTTTTGTTGATCAGGCTCTGCATATTGTTCAGCGTATTGAAAATAAAATGCGGGTTCATCAGCGCATTCAGGGCCTTGTATTCCGACCTCATGAATTTGATCTCGTTCTGGTGTTCCTGCTCCCGTTTGCGAAGGGCCGTTCGTATCCTGTACCGCATCAGCACGGCTATTAGGCTAAGACAACAGCACGATACCAGGAACACGAACCACCACGTGGCCCAAAATGGTTTTGTAATATCAAGGAGCACAGTTATCGGGGCTCCATATCCGCCGGATGTCGTTTTTGCTCTTATCTTCAGCCAGTGAGTGCCATAACCGGGGCGTACCAGGGTTATTTCCTCGCCGCTCACATCCGTCCAGTTATCCTGTTCGGTCCGCGAAAAAGAGTATTGGCAGGAAACGTCCTTTCCTCTGAACGACAGTATGGAAAACGAAACATGTATGTCCTTCGACTCGGCATAGGGGAGCTCGAGTTGGTCGCTCAGCGGATACTTCTTTTTTCCGGCCGTCAAAAAGGTAAAGAAGAGTTTTGGCGGCACAGGCGGCTGATACAACGCCTTGAGTGCAACCGGTAAAATGCACCCATTTTTAAAAAAGTAGCAGTTGGCAGAATCTGTGCAGATCGCATCAGCCTGCAATGGGATGAACGGGTCGTCAACCGTCGATATCGCGTACAGTTTTGAAGTATCTGCCGGGTGTATGGTTACAATTCTGTAAGCATTGTTAGTGCTGATGATGACGTGGGTCGAATCCAGTTTGTATATATTGTCCCAGATGCAATTCTGCTCCGTTATAACATTGAACTTCACATCGCGGCTGTTGTAATCACGGCAAATGATGAGCTGATTATGGTCTGTGTACCCGATAAGTATGTTGCCAAGGAAACAAAAGTTTTTCAATGCATTGCTTCCGAATTGTGTTTGAAGAACTCCATGTCCGTTCTCCATTTTATACATTTGGTTTGCCGTAGAATACCACAGTACATTGTCGGGCGAATAGTTCATGTCCCACATTCTGTCCGACGTAGATGCGATCAATGCGTAAGTCGAGTTGACAAAGCTGTCGCTGCTTGCTGCCGATATTCGGGCTATCTTGCCCCGCTTCCGGATATAGATGTAATCATCGGTCTTTACGATAGACTTCAGTCCTCCCCATATCACATCTCCATTGGTTTTTAATTGCACATATGGGTGCGGCGATAACAGGTTGCTGATAAAAACAACATCATTATTGTATAGATTGTAGTAGTTATGTTTTTTGTCAATGAAGTAGATTGGCTCGAGCGCAAAGGCGTACCTGCCATGTTTTTGGTTCCGGTAGTTGAATTTGCAAATCAGCTTGTCGTTTTCTAAACTATACAGATTGTTATCGGAGGTGGCAAAAAACAGGTGCCTGTTATCTGAGTAAGCATACTTTACAAGACCGTCATAAATACCCGTGTACATTTTCGAACTTCTGAAATTTTTGCTCAGCAGGTATATGCCGTTGTCCAGCGTGCTCACCCAATAATTGCCGTTGTCGTCTATCGTCATTGAAGAGATATTCGAGCCCTTGAACACCCGCTGTGTATCGTTAACGATCAGCCCATTGTTAGTAGCAAAAAAAGTGTCACTACCGTCAATGAATATCTGGTGCAGAAAAAACAGCTTATGGAAGTTCTTGGGAAATCTTTTGACGACCTCCAGGTTGTAGTTGTATATCAGGCTGTCGTTAAACATATAGTCCTGGTCCTGGCAGGTAGTGAACCGTCTTTCCTGGTTTTGAAATGCGGCGGGTAAGGGTTTTATGTCCAGGACATTATAGGCAGTGTCGATCGTTACGATCTTGTCTAAGCATATCAGCCGGTACTCCAAAGGCGATATTTTCTTAGCCACTACCAGGTTCATCGTAAGGCTGCGATCTTTCATTTTTTTGAGATCTATCGCCTTACAGGTTTCGCTATCAATATTCATGAATTTGAAAGGTTCATTAAATGTTATGATCAGGCTGCTGTCTGCCTCGGTCGTTATCCATTTAATGTAGGGCTCGTCTTGTGCTGCTTTCAGGAATGGTGTGTTGTCGGTAGTATGTATTATTCCGTCGCGATAGTAACATGGCGCGCCGGTGTATGTGCCCAGCCACACACGGCCGCGGCTGTCTTCTTTGAACGAGAATACGATATTGTCAGGCAGACCGTTGAAAGTAGTGAAAACCTCGAAGCGGATGCCGTTGTACCTCGCTATGCCCTTGTCTGTAGCTATCCATATAAATCCTTTACTGTCCCGGTACAGAAAATAGACGGTATTACTCGGCAGTCCGTCTTCCTTGGCATAATGTATGGCCGGAAAATTTTGTGCCCGCACCGTTGTGCTGCTGCAAAAAGATCCGGCAACGAATATTACCAGGGCGATTATCTTATTCAATGTGAAAGTTGTGCTCCTTTAAAAAACGGATAAAATCAGAATACCTCCTCCGGCCCACCGGAAGCGTTATTTTATTTTTTACCACCACTTCATAAGTATGTTCATTCATAATTTTCGAGACGTGCGCGCAGTTGACCATGTATGATTTATGGATCCTGTAAAAAAGGTCTTTGGGCAATATCTCTTCGTAGTCCGAGATGATGTTGCTCATGGTTATCTCCCTGAGTGTATTCTCTTTATGAAAAAATATCTTGCAGTATCTCCCCAGTCCTTCTATATAGTAAATGTCCTTGAACTCCACGATCTCAATGTGGTTCAGCGTCCTCAAAACGATCTTGTGCTGGGGTTCTTTGTTTGATATCTCCTTCAGGGTTTTTATCTGGTGCTCCGCGTGTTTCACCAGGAACCGGTAGTCTACCCGTTCTTTCAGCTTCTGCATCGCATTGTCCAGCTCATCAATGCAGATCGGCTTTAGTATATAATCTACTGCATTTAGTTTGAAAGCCTTTATCGCGTACTCATCATATGCAGTCACAAAAACTATTTCAAAATCGTAAGGAACCAACCGCTCGAGGAATTGAAATGCATTTTCATCGGGCATCTCTATGTCCAGGAATACTGCATCCGGATCATGCATTTTTATCAGGTGTTCCGCCTCGGTTGTGTCGTTTGCAGTTCCCAGTATGCTCACGCTTACCTCAACATAGTCTTCCAGTATGCTTTTCAGATTGTCGCAGGCCTCAATTTCATCATCTACTAAAATTATTTTTATCGGGCTGTCTTTACCAGGCATAGGGTAGTAGATTTTTTTTGGATAAAACTCGCTTTAAATCACAAAGCGAAATAATAACTATCGGTTAAATATCATGTGAATGTATTAAAAAAATCTATACAAATTTATTTTACACTATTATTTATAAAATAGCATAAGTATTGCCCAGGTTCATGCAGCAATATTCTTGAAGAAACAGCCAAGGCGAATCGGTTACAAATCCAATTCATGGTCGTTCTGAACGAAATAACGGTCTTTACAAAGGAAAACAGGAAAGGAATAGGTGCACGTGCAAAAAATACGCACGCCAAATATATGCCAAAGGGGTATTAAAAAATATTTTTTTAAAAGGCGCACTGTTTGCCTCAAACCAGCTTATTGGTGCTAAGGTCAACCACGATCTTATGCACTGGCTTTCTGTTGGATTTTTCGTCCACCGAAAAAAAATCGAGCGTGAGTTTTGTAGCGGTCACCGTTATCAATTGATATCCGTAACCATTGTACGATGAGTCGTAGCTGAGGTTGCCCGTCCTTATGCCATCAGCTTTTTTAGCCGGTTGAATGCCTCGGCCGCCGGTGCCGGTTACTGTAAACGGAACCTCCATGCCGTTTATATACCGCGTGTACGCCTGGTAAGAGTGCGCGTGTGCGGCCATTAAAGCATCTGGGTAAATAGAAGCTTGTTTGCACGCGTCGTCAATGTCATTCAGCATGGCCGTACTCGGCTCATGCCCTCCGTTGCTGAACGGTGGATGGTGCACCGCGATGATCAACGCCTTCCTGTGACTTTTTGTCCTGCTGTTTTTTATTGCCTTGAGTGTTTTCACCATCCAGTTTTTTTGCACCTGGCCTATAGACGGAGCTGAAATAAATCCCTGTCCTTCTGCAATGTTTGAATAAAGACCTATGATGTCCGCGAACGGTGTGTTTACAACCCAATATACACCGGGCTGGGCAACCATTTCGCGGTATATGGTGCCTGCTGCCGGTGGCACGGCAGGCTTTGGCTGGCAGAAGTTTCTCATAAAGGCCTCCAGCGTTGTCTTCTGTCCGGTGGACGTATTGTTCCACTTAAACAATTCGCCATCATGGTTGCCTGGGATCGCAATTATTTTTCCGGGATATTTTTTATAGGGTTCGTAGAACTGCGCATGGTAGCCCTGGTCTGTATTTTCATAGTAGTTAAC
>CAYNGS010000065.1:0-9822 GCA_964396625.1 uncultured Flavipsychrobacter sp. | reverse complement strand
AAAAAAAATATTGATTTGATACCACACCAACATCTAGGCTTCAAAATCTATACCAAGTCTCATTTTATCACTAAAAATCAAAAACTTACAAATTAGTCTTCCCACCTGCATGGTGATCCTTGCTTCTGCTAAATATGCGCTACTCGTCAAAATATCCATAACTTTGTGGCCGCTCCTAACAGTAACACCGTTTTGTCTAAGAATCTGAATAAGGCGTCTTTAGCTGGGTTAATAATAGCGCTGGGTATAATCTACGGTGACATCGGAACATCGCCGCTCTATGTAATGAATGAGATCTGCAATGGCAAGGTCATCGACGAATTTCTCATCATCGGCGCCTTGTCTTGTATCATCTGGACGCTTACACTTCAAACGACGGTTAAGTACGTATGGCTTACATTGAAAGCCGACAACAAGGGTGAAGGCGGTATCTTTTCGTTGTTCGCCCTGGTACGCCGCCACGGCAAGTGGACGGTGTTCCCGGCCATGGTGGGCGGCGCTGCCCTGCTGGCCGATGGTATGATCACCCCGCCCATCTCGGTAACCGCCGCAGTTGAGGGCTTGCGGAACATACCCTACCTGGAGCATATCGGTACCATGACCATAGTTTACGTAGTCATCGGCATACTCACTATTTTGTTTTTTTTCCAGCAGTTCGGCACCACTTCCATCGGCAAGGCCTTTGGGCCAATTATGCTGCTTTGGTTCCTGATGCTGGCCATACTGGGCATACACCAGCTCAATATATCTCACGACTGGCGTATACTCAGGGCGCTTAATCCTTACTATGCCATTAAGGTGCTGACGCTTTACCCCAAGGGATTCTGGATATTGGGTGCGGTATTTCTGTGCACTACGGGTGCGGAGGCACTGTATTCGGACCTGGGGCATTGCGGACGGGGCAATATCCGCTATTCATGGATATTCGTAAAGACATGCCTTATACTCAACTACCTTGGCCAGGGCGCTTTTTTGCTCGGCATTAAAAGCCAGGTGTGGCATTCGGCCGTGCGCAATCCGTTTTATGAGCTCATGCCGCATTGGTTCATTTTACCGGGCATCCTTATTGCCACCATTGCCGCCATCATTGCCAGCCAGGCGCTTATCTCCGGCTCGTTCACGCTTATCAGCGAGGCAATGAAACTGAATCTGTGGCCGAAAATGAAGATCAACTATCCTACTGTGGAGCGCGGGCAGTCCTTTATTCCCGGCATCAACACCTTGCTGTTCGTTGGCTGCTCCGGGATCGTCCTTTACTTCCAGCGTTCGGCAAACATGGGTGCGGCATACGGCCTGTCCATCACCATTACAATGATCATGACATCTACTCTTTTCTCGTACTATATGTTCGTAAAAAGGGTGCCGATCGTGTGGATAGCCACATACATCATCGTGTACATGACCATCGAATTATCCTTCCTGTGGGCAAACCTGATTGAGAAATTCATTGAGGGAGGGGTTGTTACCGTCGTTGTGGCCGGAGGCCTGTTCATGACCATGGTGGTCTGGTATAAGTCGCGCAAAATAAAGAACAGGTATGTGGAGTTCGTTCGGCTGGAAAATTATATACCCATACTGCAGGAACTTAGCAACGATAGCAGCATCAACAAATATGCAACGCACCTTGTGTACCTGACGAGTGCCAACAACCCCAAAGAAATAGAGCACAAGATCCTTTATTCTATCCTGTACCGGAAACCCAAGCGTGCAGACATATACTGGTTTGTGCACGTAGATGTGCTTGATGACCCCTACACAACCGAATACTCGGTACAAACCATTGTGCCCAACGAGATCATACGTGTAGAGTTCCGTCTTGGCTTCCGCATGGACCACCGCATACAGTATATGTTCAAAAAAGTGGTAGAGGAAATGGTGCAGAACAAGGAAGTGAATGTGGTGAGCCGCTACGAGTCTCTGAGCAAGAACAATGTGATGGGCGACTTCCGTTTTATAGTAATGGAGAAATTCCTGTCGCGCGACAATTCGCTGCCCATGTGGGAGCGCATGATGATGCGGGGCTACTTCATCCTTAAAAAATTCAGCCTTTCAGAAGAGCGCGGCTTCGGGCTTGACCCCTCTGATGTGACCCTCGAAAAATATCCCATCATCGTATCCGCTATACCGGATTACAACCTGAAGAGAGTAGTTGACTAACAAGATCAGCAGTGAATTGGGGGTTACTTGCTTTGCACGGCTTCGACCACCTTATCTGTTATCTCCGTTATAGGTTTACCTATGCATCCGTTCGGGGCCTGTATATGCAGCAGCGCGGCAAGTGTGGCGCTTATGTCGGTCATATGTGTCGTGCTGTGTGTTTCCCCTTTGGGTATATGCCATCCATACCAGATCAGCGGTATATGGCTGTCGTAAGGATTCCATGTGCCATGGGTGGTACCGGTGAACCTGTCAGATTCGAACCAACCCGGGTTTAGAATGATCTGCAGGCAGCCGCTCCTCAGTCGGTTATAACCATTTATCGCCATGCTGCGTATGGGCTCAGGCACCGGCGTTTTGTTCATGTCTTCCAGGTCCAGCACGTACGATACCGGTATCTTATAGGTTCCCGTCATTTTATCCAGTATCCACCGCGTTACGCTGGTTTTTATGGCGTCCCGGTTCAGCGATTTGTTGGCGGCTATGTAATCTTCATTGAGAAAAACCTGGTAATTGACAATTCCTCTTATAAGTGAGTCTTTTTTGAACTCATCTTTAAGATAACTGTTCAGATCGGCGGTAAGGTTAAAGCCTATACCGGCCGGTATTTTTTTGTCGGTCAGAAATTTTGGGTTGTGGGCCCCTCCATGATCCGCTGTGAGAAAAAAGAGGTAATTGCCCCTGCCCACGTTCCTGTCCAGGTAAGCCAGAAATGATTCAATTTCTTTGTCCAGCCTGAGGTACATATCCTCGACCTCGACAGAATTGGGTGCAAACTGATGCCCCGCATAGTCTGTGCTCGACAAGCTCACACACAAAAAATCCGGATCGGCTTTACTGCCCAATTTTTCTCCTTCAATGCACGCCGATGCCATTGCGAACGTGAGCGTATTGCCGGCAGGCGCTGTTTTTATGGCACTCACGCGATCTGCTCTTGCCAACTCGCTGAACTTATGGGGGAATACCGGGCTATTCTCTCCTTTGAATGCATCTTCATAATCATTCTGATCACTGGTGCTTTGCACATAAGTTGAAGGGTCGAACAGCAGTTGCCAGTTCTGCTTCGCCAGCCGGTCGGCCATATCCTGCTTGTTAAATGCCTGCAGCCATCCCGGGTTCTGAAAGGCGGTGTCATAGTAGGTACTGGTGACAAAATCACCAGTCTTGTCATTGTACCAGTAAGCGGCATTTGCGGTATGCCCCGCGGGCAGTATGGAACCACGGTCTTTAATTGCGATACCAAACACCCGCGAGCGGAAATTGGTTGCGAGGCGCAGTTCGTCAGTAATTGTCGTCGTCAGCAGGTTGCGGGGGCTGTAAGAAGGCCCTTTCGACTTATCGCCGACCAGCGAAACCTTCTCATCATCCACACAGTACCAGCTTTCACCCGTTTGATTGTCGATCCAGTTGTTGCCGGCAATTCCGTGAATGGAAGGCACGGACCCGGTATATATACAGGCATGTCCGGGACCTGTGAACGAGGGTATGTAATCAAGATTCGTGTTCTGGCAGTTGTACCCATCCTTTAGCAGTCTCTTGAAACCACCATTGCCATAGCGCTCATAGTACCGGTAAAGGTAATCCCATCGCATCTGGTCTACAACCAGGCCCACAATCAATTTTGGCCTGCTTACGCTGGTAGTGCGCTGCACACAGGACGAAAACCCAATTATTAACAAAATAATAAACAGCCTGAAACCCCTCATAATTTCGGTTTTTGCGCTAAAAAATAGCATATTTTGATTGAACAGTGTGCAAAAGTGCAAATTACACACCGAACGGACAGTTATATTTTCATTAATTTCGCCTTGCGATTTTATTCACTCATAAAAAATTTAATAAAATATAGCGAAAATGGACATATTTGCAAAATTTGAGAACAGATTAGGGCCGATAGGAGACTACGCAGAAAAGTCGCCCGGGTATTTCGCATTTCCAAAACTGGAAGGTGAGATTGGGAACCGCATGAAATTTCGCGGTAAGGAAAAAATAGTATGGAGCCTTAACAACTACCTCGGTCTCGCGAACCATCCCGATGTACGGAAGGCGGACGCAGAGGCGGCAGCAAAATACGGCCTGGCATCGCCCATGGGCGCACGTATGATGAGCGGCAACTCCGATGAGCATGATAAACTGGAGCGACAGCTTGCAGAGTTTGTGGGCAAGGAAGACGCCATGTTGTTCAATTACGGTTACCAGGGCATGGTATCGGCTATCGACTCACTTTGCGGGCGTCATGATGTAGTGGTGTATGATGCAGAGTCTCATGCCTGTATCATAGACGGGCTGCGCCTGATACCTAGCCACCGCTATGTATACAAGCACAACGATATAGCTGACTGCGATAAGCAACTTGCCAGGGCTACCGAATTAGTGAAAAAAACGGGAGGCGGCATTCTTGTTATCACAGAAGGTGTATTTGGTATGAGCGGCAACCAGGGCAAGATAAGAGAGATTGCCGTGCTCAGGGAAAAATATGAGTTCCGTCTGTTTGTGGACGATGCGCACGGCTTTGGCACAATGGGCAAAACGGGGGCAGGCATCGGCGACGAGCAGGATTGCATCGACGACATTGACATCTATTTTTCCACCTTCGCTAAATCCATGGCAAGCATAGGCGGTTTCCTTGCAGCCGATAAAAAGATACTTACTTTCCTGCGCTACAATATGCGCTCGCAGATATATGCGAAGTCATTGCCTATGGCATTTGTGGTAGGCAATCTGAAACGCCTGGAACTGCTGCGCACCAAGCCGGAACTGCGTGAAAAACTGTGGCACAATGTGCGCAGGTTGCAGGATGGCTTCAGGAAAGCAGGCTTTGACCTTGGTACCAGCAATACACCCGTTACCCCGGTATTTATGAAGGGTGGACTTTACGATGCCGTGCAACTTACCTACGACATGCGCGAGAACTACAACATCTTCTGTTCGGTGATCGTTTACCCGGTTATACCAAAGGGACAAATATAACTTCGTATCATCCCAACAGCGGCACATACCGACCAGGATATAGATGAAACCCTTGCTGCTTTTGCAGCAGTGCGCGAAAAGCTAGACAAGAAACTATATCCGCAGGAAATGCCAAGCGTGGCGGTATAATAAAGCGAATAATAGAAAATTAAGTAAACCCCGAAGTCTTATCACTTCGGGGTTATTTGTTTGCGGCTCGCTGTTTTCAATGGTCATTTCTTCCATTGCAGTTGCAAAAATGAGGTAAACATCCCCGCCTGATCGAGTAACTTTTACTTACACAGATACCGATGCCGATCATAATTTCACGATCTTAATTTCATTCTTCTTTGTATCTTTAGACCTTCACTATTCGGCATATGAAGGTTTTTATCTCGGGGGCATCCGGTTTGGTAGGCAGCAACTGCCTGAGGCATTTTACAGAACAGGGTTGGGAAGCCGTCGGCTCCTACTATTCGTTTGAAACAGACGACACGGTATTCTACGACACTTTGAACCCCGATCATCCCAATAATTTCGATGTATCTGAATTCGCGCCCGATGTCATTGTTCATTGTGGTGCCCTCACTCATGTCGACTACTGCGAAACGCACGAGCAGGAAAGCTATGAAAAAACAGTGCAGAGCACCATCAACCTCATAAAACTGGCCAACGACTGCAAAGCCCGGCTGGTGTATATCTCCACCGATTATGTATTTGACGGCAAAGACGGCCCGTATAAAGAAGACGCCCAGGTGAACCCTATTAGCGTATACGCCCGGCACAAGCTGGAGGCTGAACAGATCGTGATGCGCGATATTCCTGCTCCGCTTGTATTGCGCGTTACCAATGTTTATGGCGATGAGCTGCGGGGAAAGAACTTCGTAGCCCGCATTATAGATCAGTGCAGAAACAACCAAAAACTGACGCTTAAACTCCCATACGATCAGTACGCATCTCCGGCCAACGCCTGGGATATAGCGCGCACCATGTACCTGCTGCTCAGGGATGGCAAACAGGGCATTTACAACATCGGCGGCACCGACTACATGAACCGTGTGGAGCTGGCGCTACGCGTGCTCAGTTACTTTCCGGGTGCGCAATACGACCTTATCCCTGTCAGTACTGAAGATCTTAAACAGCCTGCAGCACGTCCGCTGTTAGGCGGCTTTATTAAAATGAAGTTTAGCAACGAATACCCCGAGTTTCTATTCGGGAACATAGACAGTTATCTGAAAGAGGTACTGGAACGCTAAAATCACGTCCATTTCTCAACCTATGTTTGGGTATACGGGCACTTGCCTGGGTTCATGTCGTACAAGGAAGTACCAGAAAAGAATGAATGAAACGGGCATCGCCATTAAGACCAGTATCCAGATCATTTTCGTTGGCGTGTTTATGTTTTTTATTTTGACAAGGTAGGTTATACAAAAAATCAACACGCTTGCCGAAATAATGAACGCGAGCGCCAGCAAAACCGAGATAGTGGTATAGTGCGTAATAGTGATCCCTTCGCCGCTGTAAAGGGCATGATGGCCGTGGGCGAGTGGCAATAAAAGTATAATGTAGTATACGAGGCATACCAGAAATGCCACAGAGGGAACGAAGCAGATCAACCCTATCCTTCTTTTCATCTGTTTATCCACTACCATTATCTTTTCCATAGCAGCAAAAGTTTAACCTTCCGGTAACGGGCCCTTCGTCAGGCTATATCCGGATGTATCCCGATATACTTCGGTGCGTCTTTTATCAGGAATATCCAGAAGAACGCAGATGCGATAGGCGCAAGTACGGAGAGGAATATGATCCATTCCAGCTTCGTGGCCGAATTAAGGTTTTTAAGCCTTGCCAGTATCACAAGGCAATAGATGAATACAGGGGCTGTTATAATTGCGGATACAGCCAGTATCGCAAACAGGAAATCGTAATGACTGCGGGTGATGCCCACAATACTGGATGGCTGCGGGTTACCTTGCGTTAAAGGCAGTATAAGTATAAGATAGTATAAAAAACACAGCAGGAAGCAGACAACCGGTATAAAACAAATGATACCCATTCTTGTCTTCATTTTTTCGTCAAAAACCATTAGCTTGTCCATAACTAAAAATTTTTAGGTTATCAATGTGCGTTACCTCATTACAACTAAAAAATCATGCCATGATCAATGGGTATCGCCGCCCATCGTATCTTTTAGGTTACCAATAGGCTTGCGAGCAGGATCAGCTTCGCTAATGGAGTGCGGGTATTTTTGCCTTGTATTTCTTAAGAAAATCCTCAAATTGTGGCAGCGTAAAGCTGCTAAGGTTATGCCGGGCTGTCAGTCCCCCCTTCTGTGCGATCATCACACCATAATAGGTATCATTATAGCCGTCAACAGAATGTGCATCGGGGTCTATGGATAATAACACACCACGCTCCAGTGCATAGTCTATCCATCGCCAATCAATATCAAGCCGGCGAGGGTGGGCGTTGATCTCAATAACAACATTATGTTCCGCACAGGTATCGATCACCACTTTATGGTCCAGCGGATAACCCTTGCGCGACAGCAGCAGCCGCCCGGTAGGATGCCCCAGGATGGCGGTATAGGGATTCCGCACTGCAGTCAGCACCCGCTCCATTGCTTTATCAAGCGACATTTTTAAATTGCTGTGTACAGATGCGATCACGAGGTCGAATGTGCTCAGCACCTGGGCAGTATAGTCAAGGCTGCCATCGCTAAGTATATCAGATTCAATGCTCTTGAATATTTTAAACGGAGCCATTTTTGCATTCAGCGCATCTATTTCCTGGTGCTGTGCGGCGATCTGCTCAGGTTTTAATCCACCCGCATAAAAAGCAGATTGGGAATGATCACTGAGCACGAGGAATTCCAGTCCCTTATCCTTCGCAGCTTTGGCCATTTGCTCTATGGTATGCACCCCATCGCTCCAGGTAGAGTGTGAATGAATGATGGCCCGTATGTCGGAGGGTTTGATCAGATCATTCAGTTTATTGGAGGCTGCCTTTTCCATTATACCCGTCGTTTCCCGCAGCATCGGGGCAATAAAGGGCAACTTATTGATCTCAAATATCTCTTCTTCACTCTTTGGCGCATCGGGTATGGTGTAGTCCTTCGAAAATGCACCAAGAAATTCACTGCTGCCTGTGGTCATAAATAGTGTGTGATAGAAATGCGCAGCATCTGTGAGATGAAACCGTACCCTCGGCTGTCCCGGCATTTTTACCAGCAACCGTTCGTTTGGTTCTTCTTCGGTAACCGCATCGGGTATGGTCTCAAACTCTTTTTCCAATGTCTCTCTTTTAAGATCGGTCACGATCTCTATGAACTCTACAGTTTCATTCTGCCTGCGTATATCGCCCGTGAGTGAAAATAACTGTCCGGGATATCCTTTCTGTAACTGTGCCACCAGCGAATTAGCTATGACCTCTACCTCGGCCCAGAGATGGAACCCGAGATTTTGTTTGAAATAAACGATATTCTGTAGAATGCTCTCCTGGGTCTTTGCACCAAATCCCTTCAGCGCCACCAGGCGGTTCTCATTGCAGGCATACTCCAGTTCTCCAAGTGATTCAATTCCAAGTTCGGTCCAGATGACCGCGATCTTTTTTGGGCCCAATCCCTTTATCTGCAGCATATCCAGTATGCCGGGCGGTGTAATGGAAAGCATGTGCTCCAGTTGCGGCAGCTTGCCCGTAGCAAGCAACTCACGTATTTTTTTGCCGGTTGCCTCCCCTATTCCCCTCACGCCAAATAGCTCGGCATCGTCCATAGCGGCTATCTCAGCCGGCAGCCGCTCTATATTAAAAGCTGCATTACTGTATGACTTTGATTTAAAACTATTCTCGCCATGTATATCCATCAGCTTGGACAGTAGAGAAAAATGATCGGCTATTTCGTAATTATTCATTGTTTGAAAACGTAAGGAATCAAAAGTAATAAGTAAATGAGACAACAGTACTTGAAAGTTTTACTCGAACAGTTCAGAATGAGTCCCTGTTCTTACCAGTTGGGTATACCGCGCTTGATAATTCTATGGGAAGATGTTTCTTCAGGCATGATTTGGCAGTGCCACAAGTTTAAACAAATCATTGTTTGAATTTCTACAATAGATAGAGGAAATGCCTTTTGCCAACATTATTTGTCGGGCCGGATGCAAATACTAACGTCAAATTCCGTAAAACAACGGACGGGTTTTTATTACATTTGCCCCAAAGTGAACAATAAATAAATGATCTACCACATAGTTACCGGCGATGTTGCCGCCACGCCCCTGAGAGATGCAATTGTGATGGACCCGGCAATGGAAGGAGAGGTGGTTGTGATGAAAGATGTATTAAGTGTCGGGCCGTTGAAAAAAGAAGAAGGGCAATCGTTCTCAGAGCTCCGAAGCGCGTTCTGGCAGCAGATAATAAATAATGATAAGAACCCCGTACAGGTAGACGACCTTGAGCGGCTGCTGCATGTAGGCAATGAACTTGCTAAAAATGAAGATGCCCGGATATGGCTGTGGACCGCGCCCTGGCCTGCAGATATCTGCACTTATCACTGGTCACTTCAATATGTTGGCAAGTACCTCGGGCGCCTTTTTATGGTAAATATTGCCGGGCTTCCCTTCCTCGACGAGAATAATAAAGTGTTCTTCCCAAAGGGCATTGGCGACATTCAGCCCAGGGAACTGGTGAAAGCCAAACGCCTGGCCCGTGCGGTAAACG
>CAYNGS010000064.1:0-9923 GCA_964396625.1 uncultured Flavipsychrobacter sp. | reverse complement strand
CCCCAGATAATGATATTGTTCGGGCTAATCACGATACTCGAAGACAGCGGATACATGGCGCGCATTAGTTTTCTTACAGACCGAATCATGCGCACGGCCGGCCTTAACGGGCGCTCGGTAATGCCGCTCATCAGCGGCATGGCATGCGCTGTGCCGGCCATCATGGCTGCTCGCACCATACAAAACCGGAAGGAAAGACTTATTACCATCATGGTTACCCCTCTGATGAGCTGCTCGGCGCGCCTGCCCGTGTATACGATGCTGATAGCGCTGGTAATACCAGACCGCAGTTTGGCCGGTTTCAACCTGCAGGGACTGGTGCTGATGGGGCTGTATCTGTTAGGCTTCTTTATGGCGCTGGTTGTGGCACGGGTGATGAACTACATTATCAAAACAAAAGAGCGCACTTTTTTCCTTATGGAGCTACCGGTTTACCGGGCACCGAGGTGGAAGAATGTAGGCATCACGATGATCGAGAAAGGCAAGATCTTTATCAGGGACGTGGGGAAGATCATCATTATCATTGCACTTATTTTGTGGGGACTTGCCACCTTCGGCCCACCGGCGCAGATGCATGCAGTAGAAGAAAAGTATAGCAACCTTTTACGAGAACACCCCGAACAACATGCCGCAATAGAGCGCGAACATGCAACAGCAAAACTGGAACATTCTTTTGCCGGAATGATGGGACATGGTATAGAGCCTATGATCCGCCCCCTGGGATATGACTGGAAAATAGGTATAGCGCTCATTACATCTTTTGCCGCCCGCGAAGTATTTGTAGGCACTATGGCTACCCTGTACAGCGTGGGAGACACAGAAGCCGGGAAAGAAACACTACGCGATAAAATGCACGAAGCACGTCGTGAAGACGGCACCCCGGTCTACACATTGGCCGCGGGACTGTCGCTGCTTATCTTTTATGTATTTGCTATGCAGTGCATGAGCACCCTCGCCATTGTAAAACGCGAAACCCGCAGTTGGAAGTATCCAGTCATACAGTTCGTGTATATGTTCGGGATAGCGTATTTAAGCGCATTGCTGGTGTACCAGTTGTTTAAATGAACAAGTCTCGCTTATCTGTTTTGTAATATCAGGTTCACGGCTTCAAATGGCTTTAAAACCATTAATTCACTTCTTCGAAACCCCTTGGTGTCACGGGTAACAACTGCCTCAATTTCAGGATGACTTAGCGCCGTATAGTATTGAATGGCGCCCTCGAAATCGTTATTATTTGAGTCAATGGCTCAATGATCTAATTGTACTGCTGAAGCCGGGCGACCTACGTTACGCATAAAAAAACCGCTCTTTACAGAGCGGTTCATTATTAGTGTGCGTGTGTGTCTTAGTGCGATTCTTCTCCCGGCCGCAATGGTGTTGTTTGCGGAATGAAGTCATTGCCATGTCCGTCGTCCCTGTAATCATAGGGCCAGCGATACACTTCAGGAATTTCACCTACCCAGTTACCATGACCAGGGTTGATCGGTGTGGTCCATTCCAGTGTTGTTGATCCCCATGGATTCATAGTCGTCATCTTACGACCGCGGAAAATGCTGGTAATAAAGTTCACCACGAACAATATCTGGGTGATGAACACGATCAGCGCCATGATGCTGATGAAAGCATTCACGCCCTGGAAATGTTTGAAAGATTCCCATGCAGAGTAGTCATAGTAGCGGCGTGGCATACCTGCAATACCTTCATAGTGCATAGGCCAGAAGATCAGGTACGCGCCTGCGAAGGTCACAAAGAAGTGTATGTAACCGAGTGTATTGTTCATAAAGCGCCCGAACATCTTCGGGAACCAGTGATAAATACCTGCGAACATCCCGAAGAAAGCCGACACACCCATTACTATATGGAAGTGCGCAACCACGAAATAAGTATCGTGCAGGTGAATATCAAGAGCCGAGTTACCAAGGAAGATGCCGGTAAGACCACCGGAGATGAACAGTGATACGAAACCGAGTGCGAACAGCATAGCCGGGTTGAAACGGATGTTACCGCGCCAGATAGTTGTTATCCAGTTGAACACTTTTACCGCAGACGGTACCGCGATGAGCAGTGTGAGCAGCACGAAGATCGAACCGAGAAACGGACTCATACCGGTCACGAACATGTGGTGCGCCCACACAAGGAACGCCAGCAGTGTGATACCAATGAGCGAAATGATCATGGCGAAATAACCAAATATCGGTTTACGGCTGTGTGTAGATAACACCTCAGATGCCATACCCATACCCGGAAGCATAATGATATACACTTCGGGGTGACCAAGGAACCAGAATAAGTGCTGGTACAGGATCGCTGACCCACCGATATGCGGCAGCGCCTTGCCGCCGATGAATATTTCAGAGAGGTAGAAGCTGGTACCGAAATTGCGGTCGAATATCAGTAATACAAGACCAGAGAACAGTACAGGGAAAGAAAGAACGCCCAATACAGCTGTAAAGAACAGCGCCCACACAGTAAGCGGCATACGCGTCATGGTCATGCCTTTCGTACGCATGTTAAGTACCGTAGTGATATAGTTAAGACCACCAAGCAAGGCCGACACAACGAAAAGCGACATACTCAACAGCCACAAATCCATACCAACTCCCGAACCCAGCGATGCTTCTTTAAGGGCGCTGAGCGGAGGGTAAGTGGTCCAGCCACCTGAAGCAGGGCCTGTTTCTACAAACAGGGACACAAACATAAGCACACTCGCCAGGAAGAAGAACCAGTAAGAAAGCATATTCATGAAAGGCGATGCCATATCGCGTGCACCCACCTGCAAAGGTATTAGCAGGTTGGCAAACGTTCCGCTAAGGCCTGCAGTAAGCACGAAGAACACAAGTATGGTCCCATGCATGGTAACCAATGCATAATAAAATTCGGGTGAAAGTTTACCGCCCTTGGCCCATGACCCGAGGAATTTCTCCATGATAGGAAAAGTAGAATCCGGGAAACCAAGCTGGAAACGGAAAAACACAGAGAACATGGCGCCAATGATAGCCCATATGATACCTGTAATCAGGAACTGCTTACAGATGATCTTATGATCCATGCTGAAAATATATTTCCAGACAAAATGTTGTTCATGATGTTCGTGGCCATGAAGATCTGTAGGGGCTGTATCTCCGCCATGCACTACATTTGGCCCTTCAATAATGATCTCGTCGTTATTCATTTTTTGCACTTTTATGACTATTATTTAATAGCCGATTATTTCATCGTTACTGCTTTTACGCTGTCGGTTTTGGGTTTCTCAGGTGCTGGTGCAGCCGCCGGATTAGCACTTGCATAGTAGGTAGTTTGCTTTGCCATCCATGCATCATACTCGGCCTGTGTTTCCACAATAATGGTGCCGCGCATGGAATAGTGACCCTTACCACACAACTGGTCGCAGGCTATCTCGTAAACAAAGTCAGGATTTTTTGTGATCGCCTTCATCGACTCCGTAGTGATAGTTGGTGTGAACCACAGGGTTGTGGCAATGCCCGGCACAGCATCCATTTTCATACGGAAGTGCGGCAGGCCTACGTCATGTATCACATCGCGCGAACCGATAAGCAATTTCACAGGTTTGTTAACCACCAGATGCAATTCACCGTTCTGCGCTATGATATCATCCATATTGTGCGGATCGGTCCAGTCGAGGCCAAGGATATTATTTGCGTCATTGATCTTGCGGAAATCCCTTTTGCCCAACTCATTGTCTTTACCGGGATAACGGATCAGCCAGTTGAACTGCTTGCCTACTATCTCAATAACTTTGGCATCCTGCGGTGCAGGTGAGGTAACATCAAACCAGTTACGCAAGCCTATCGCTACAAGCACAGCCATCGCAATTGCAGGTATCGTAGTCCAGATGATCTCGAGCTTATTGTTGTGGGCAAAATAGAATGCAGAACGTTTTTCAGTAGACTGGTATTTGAAACAAAACCAAAACAATACAAACTGGGTAGCAAAAAACACTATGCCGGTAACAAGGATCGTCACATTGAACATCGAATCGTAGTTCTCCCCTGTTTTGCAGGCAGCAACAGGCAGCAACCGGCCTTCAAATAATTTATTGCATTCCCAGATACCCCACATACCAACAAAAAACATAAACAGCAACAGGCCGGCGATAACGCGGTTCGTTTTCGCTTTTAGTTTTTCCTGGTCGCGAAGCACTCCTGCATATTCGCTTGCTTTACCTACCTGGTATATAATGATGAATACCAGAATTATCAATGTTACTATTATAAATCCCGACATGGTCGTTCAGCTTATATTTACTTGTTAAAGTTATTTTCTCAACTAATTTACTACTTAATACGCATCAACCCTTAGCTCAGGTGCACTATTGTTTCCTTTAGCAACAGGCTGTTATTCGGTACAAGGTCCGACTTAGCAAGTGTACGGGAAACACAGAATATCATGATACCTGCAAAGCCCATAAAAATGCCTATTTCATACCAGTTAATATGCCAGTTTTCGCCAAGAGGAGCCGGCATTATCATCTGGAAGAAATCGAGCCAATGGCCAAAAATGATAACCATCGCCATAAAAGTTATTGTAAAATAGTTACGCTTGCTGGGGCGTGACATCAATATAAGGATCGGCATCACAAAATTGATGATAAAGTTGGCGTAGAATATTATACTGTACGGCCCTTGCTGGCGCAACTTAAAGTGAACGGTTTCATCAGGTATGTTGGCATACCATATCAGCATGTACTGGGCAAACCATAAATAGGTCCAGAAGATACTGAATGCAAACATGAACTTGCCAAGATCGTGCATATGCTCGGTAGTTACCAGCTGAAGATTTCCCTGGTTCTTGAGGTATACTACCCAGAGCAGTATCAGCGACATACCGCTAACGAAAGCGCTTGCAAATGTATACCAGCTAAACAGAGTAGAGTACCAGTGCGGCTGAACGCTCATGATCCACAGCCATGGGCTGGTGCTCATCTGGCTGAGGGCGTAAACAAAAAGGAACACACCCGACAGACGGAATACCTTCCAGTATATCTTAGGGTCATTTTTAGGAGCTTTTTCCTGCTCAAGTGAAAGCGCCTGGAATTTCTTGCCGAAGAACGACCACAGACCAAGTGTGACAAGTGTGAAGCCCACGAACATCCCTTTGTTCAGAAACGCCGACTTGCCAAGAAGTATCTTATCATTACCTGGCGTTACCCATGCATAAATGGTGTTGATGCCGTGCGAGTCTTTGAATGTAAATACAATTAGGAACATCACCGCCGCGGCTATAAGAGAAAACACCCAAACATTCGCTCCGATTGCCTCCGGCACCCTGCGGTAAGCCAGTATCCATGATCCCTGTGCGAGCGCAACAGCCGACACGATAAAGACACTGATCGTGGACAGCAGCGTAAAGAATACACTATCATGGAGCAACACCGCCCAGAAGCGGGCCCTGTCCACATCGGTGGCATTGTGTCCCATCAGAAGAGAGGCGACACCGATTATCAGCGTCAGTACACCAACTGCTATAAGGAAGAGACTTGTATTTCGTAAGCGTCCCGGTATCTCAAAACGGTCATTCATTGTATGCAACTTTTATTAAAATACGTTTAAAATTTTATTCCTTGTTTACTCATACATGCTGTGGTGCTTGCTGCCGTGCTTAGCCGCTTTCGCAGCTGGCTTAGCCGGTTTGGCAACTGGCGCCGGTGCAGCTGCGGGAGCCTCAGCAGGCTTCGCCGTGTTCTCCGCCATCAACTTTGCAGGCTTTGCAGTATCGCCTTTCGCCGGTGCAGCAGGCCCTTCACCGAAAGTGAACGCATCACCACCATTCTCACTCTGTACTTTCTTTATGTATGCAATCACCATCCAGCGTTGTTTTGCATCGAGCTGGGCAGCATAAGAACCCATCATGTTCTTGCCGTACTTTGCTGCAGCGAACATCTGGCCGACAGGCATGTGCAGGTATTTTGCGTCTTTAAAGTTTGCCGGCATCGATGCGAATTTGCCGCTGGTAAACAATGGCCCTTGCCCGTCAAGGTTAGTGCCATGGCAGATACCGCAATAGATATTGAACAGGCGGCCTCCTTCTTTCATCTCGTCTGCATTGAAGCGCAGCGATGTGGTAAATGTTTTATATGCAGTTGTATCTCCCTCTTTAAGGTGGTCGGGCAACTGGTGGCCCATAGCTATAGCACCCTCTACCGGCAGACGGCTGGACATACTGTCCTTAAACACCGGGTTTGATGTATAAGCATCATAAGCACGCGAGTAGGTCATATCGGGTGCATAAATATGCCCGGGGGTACGACGTATATTACCCGAGTCGCATGACGCCAGGCCAAGTACGACTACCAGGCTTGCTGCTACTATGCTTTTAATCGTGTTCATATTATGATTCAAAATTCAAAAAATTCAAAATTCAAAACCTGCCTGCGACAACTCGTCTATCCGGCAGCCAGTTCGTAAGGTTCCTTCTTGTCCCAACGGCCATACCACCAGCCTGCTTCCACCGTCTGAATGGATGTTTCTTTCGCACCTGTTTCCTTCAAAAACGCCAGTACAGCAGCTTCCGGAGTGTGCTTATTAATTTCTATAGCCATCACAAACAAATCATCGCTCTGGCGGGGGTGAAACACATGTTTTTTCACGCCGGGCATTATCTGGTTCAGGTAGCAAAAGGTCATGGTCATGCCTACCGCTGCGAACAATACAGTAAGCTCGAAAGTGATCGGAATCCAGGCGGGCAACGCGAAGTGTGGTTTACCACCATAATTGATCGGCCAGTCTGAAGTGTATATCCATGATATAAAACCTACTGCTGTGGATGTGCCGCACAACCCAAAAATGAAACCTGCTATATGAAGATCAGAACCTTTCAGGCCCATTGCTTCATCCAGCCCGTGCACCGCGAACGGAGTATAGATGTCGTGTATCTTATAACCGCTACGGCGTACTTTTTTTACCGCAGGGAACAATACTTCCTCATCATCATAAGCCGCTACCGCAAATTTTTTTATAGCCATTTTATATTAAATTCAAAAATTCAAAAAACTATTTTTCTTTTCCTTCAACATCAGATCTTCAATTCTCACTCTTCCATCCACTCATACCTTGTCAAATTGCCGAATTGTCAAATTGACTAATGATGCGCTACTTCCTCGTGATGCTCTTCTTCATGATGAGTATGCACGATGTTCACAAATTCTTCAGTGCTCATATTCTCAATGCGCTCCATTTTCCTTTTATGATTGTCGCCGGATGTCTTAAGTATGAACTTAATTTCATGCACTGCCACGATCGGGAAGTATTTTGCAAATAAGAAATAGCAGGTGAAAAACAAGCCGAATGTGCCGAGGTAGAACCCTACTTCCGTCCATTGCGGGCTGTAGTATGCCCAGCTTCCGGGCAACCAGTCGCGATAGGTAGAGGTAACGATGATCACAAAACGCTCGAACCACATACCAATATTCACTACGATCGACATTACGAACGTGAACGGAACATTGCGGCGTAATTTTTTAACCCAGAACAACTGTGGAGAAACCACGTTGCAGGTCATCATAGCCCAGTAGCTCCACCAGTACGGACCCATGATACGCCATTGGAAGGCGGCCATTTCGCCCCATGACTGACTGTACCACGATATGAACAGCTCTGTAAGGTAAGCAACACCCACAATGGAACCCGTCAGCACAATTACTTTGTTCATTGCCTCAAGGTGACCGATCGTAATATACTCTTCAAGATGCAGTATCCGGCGCGACAACACCAGCAGGGTATTCACCATTGCAAAACCGGAGAACACCGCACCCGCAACGAAGTATGGCGGGAAGATAGTGGTATGCCAACCGGGAATTACTGAAGTAGCAAAGTCAAAAGATACTATCGTATGCACTGAAAGTACAAGTGGCGTGGAAAGGCCTGCAAGAACCAATGCCAGAGCTTCCATGCGCTGCCAGTTCTTCGCTGTGCCGGTCCATCCGAAAGATGCTACACCGTAAAGCATTTTGCGCAACTTGGTCTTTGCCCTGTCGCGGATCAACGCAAAATCAGGCAGCAAACCGGAATACCAGAACAATAACGATACAGTGAAGTATGTAGATATCGCAAACACGTCCCACAATAGTGGTGAGTCAAAGTTAGGCCATAGCGGGCCACGGGAGTTGGGGTAAGGAAGAACGAAGAAACCATCCCACACACGGCCCATGTGCCATATAGGGAACTGTCCTGCGCACATTACGGCAAATATGGTCATTGCTTCTGCTGCGCGGTTCACACCTGTACGCCAGCCCTGGCGGAACAATAAAAGGATCGCCGAGATCAGGGTTCCCGCGTGACCGATACCGATCCACCATACGAAGTTGGTGATATCCCAACCCCAGCCAATGGTACGGTTCACACCCCATGTGCCTAATCCCCAGTATACCGCCCAGCTCACCGAAAAAATACCGAAGCAAAGCAGTAATACTGAAAAAATAAAGCCCACATACCACATACGGCCCGGCTTGCGCTCAATAGGGCCAACAATATCTTCCGATATCTGGTGATAATCTTTATCGCCATCTACTAGTGGTTCCCTTATAAACGATTCATACTTAAGATGCATAATGCGTAATTAGTATTTTTAAATATTTTATTCCCCTCTCAGGTCGCTATAAAAACTTTATCACAAATCAACTATTCGACATTTCAACCGGCCTATACGTGATACTTGAGGAACTCATCCTTGTTCTCATCAAGTGCATGTATCTCTTCCGTATTCCTGATCCTCGCGAGGTAGTTAACATTAGGCAGCGTATGTATGTGCTCCAACACATAGAACGTGCGCTGTGTCTGCTCCTGGTGGCGAAGATTGAATATCTTGCTCTTGTTGTCTTTCACATTGCCAAACATAATGGCATCTGTCGGACATGCCTGCTGGCATGCAGTCCTAACCGCCCCGTCTCTTAATGGATGTCCCTCTTTCTTCGCAGAAAGCTTCGCATCCTGCAGGCGCTGCACGCAGAACGTACATTTTTCCATTACACCACGGCTGCGCACCGTAACATCAGGGTTCAGCACCATGCGGGTCAGGTCGTCGTTCATATCGTCGCGGCGGCCATCTTCATAAATATTGTCTGCAAAGCAATCTGCGCCGTTCCAGTCCATCCAGTTGAAGTGACGAACTTTATATGGGCAGTTATTAGCGCAGTATTTTGTACCAATGCAACGGTTATAAGCCATCTGGTTCAGGCCTTCAGAACTGTGGTTGGTTGCAGATACCGGGCATACGTTTTCGCAGGGTGCGTTATCGCAATGCTGGCACAGCATCGGCTGGAATATGGTCTGGATAGAATCCGGATCGTCAGCCATACCGCTGAAATAACGGTCGATACGCATCCAGTGCATTTCGTGATATTTCAGCACATGGTCCTTACCAACTACAGAAATATTGTTCTCGGCCTGGCAACCAACTACGCATGCACCGCAACCGGTACAGCTGTTCAGGTCCACAGACATCCCCCACTTGATACCTTCGTAAGGGTAGTTGGGAAACAAAGTACCATTCTGGCGATAGCCTTCCTCTACAGATGAATCAACAGGATCTTTAGATTCCTTGCCTTCTTCCCACGGCTCGTGGGAAAATTCTGAGATATCCCGTCCACGGTCTTTCAGCAGTATGTTCGGATCCTTGCTGAATTCATTAAGCGTATATTCATGCACTACCGGGCGCGCCTCATAGCTAAGGTGCGTTTGTGTAATAGCAACTTCGTAATGTTCTTCGGTCTTTGTCAGTGTCACATCAGAGTGATGCTCCATAGTAAGCCCGTTAAAACTCATGAACGGATAAGCATTCTTTCCGCCCTTTGTAGCATCGCTTGCAGCAGCACGGCCCACTTTTGCATCGCGTCCGTACCCAACCGCCACAGCTACAACATCATTGTGCATACCGGGAACTACTACCAGCGGCAGGTTCACAGTATA
>CAYNGS010000063.1:0-9943 GCA_964396625.1 uncultured Flavipsychrobacter sp. | reverse complement strand
TTATTGTTGCCGTTGAATACATAATCATAACTGATATTGCCAAATTCCCGCTGAATAGGTTCGTCCCAGCTAATACCATAATCCTGGTAGGTAGCCTGCCCGATGATAAGGGCTATAAGAAACAGTAATATACCAGGTAGGTAAGAGAATATTTTGTCTTTCGTGGTTTGCATTAAGATTTGTTCTTTAGCTTGCCGGCCTGCCGGCAGACAGGTAAAAGTAAAAAAAATAGTGAATGTAGTAAATGGCGATGCAATAATCGCTTATGTTGCGTTTTTTTATACCTGTCGCACATGAAAACTCTTTCCTGCACATGGATAAAACAGAAAAATGATTTACTTTTCAAAATTATTTCACACGTACTGTTTACTGCTACATGGCCAATAAGCAAAATAAAAAAAACACAGCAAAACCGGTTCCCGTTGCCCGCCCGGCGGCCGTTAAACCAGCAGGCGGAAAAAAGGATGAAGTAAAAAAAGGATTGTCAGGTGTTTTGAAACTTACCCTGGTACTCGCCATCATATCGTTTGCCCTTTATGCCAATACGTTGAAGAATGGTTACGCACTGGACGACTACAACGTAATAAAAGATAACACCATTGTTACCAAGGGAACATCGGCAATCGGCGAGATACTCTCCACACCCTATCGCCGCGGATGGTTCGTAACATCCAACGATCTGTACAGGCCCCTGTCACTGGTCATGTTTGCCATAGAATACCAGGTGTCAGACGGATCACCGGCTGCAGGGCATTTTATGAATGTAATTTTGTTCGCTGGCTGTGTCATGCTGCTGTTCCTTTTTTTAGACAGTCTTTTTGAACGAAAGAAAACAGCGGTCGCGTTTATGGCAGCACTATTGTTTGCCGTCCATCCCATTCATACCGAGGTCGTCGCCAACATTAAGAGCCGTGATGAGATACTCTGCTTTTTCTTCGCGTTCCTTTCCATGAATTTGTTTGTAAAATACCTTGATGCCGGTAAGATGAAACACCTGCTCATCGGTTCGGCGTGTTTTCTGTTGTCGCTCATGTCTAAGGAAACCGTTATCACCTTCCTCGGCATCATTCCGCTCGTATTTTTCTTCTACAGGAATGAAGATAAAAAACGCAGCGTCTATATTACTGTCAGTGCCGTAGCCATGTCAGCATTGTTCCTTATCATCCGGTTCTCGGTGCTCAGCGCTTATCATGCCAATAACACCTCCGATGTCAGCTTTATAGATAATATGCTCAGCGGCGCTCCGTCTGCTGCATCACGCCTGGCCACCGAATTTGTGATTCTGGGCGATTACCTTAAATTGCTTTTTGTACCCTACCCGCTTATCTGCGACTACTCTTTCAATAGCATCCCCTTCACCACATTTAGCAATATATGGGTTTTGCTGTCAATGGCGGTATACGTCGCACTTGGCGTGTATAGCATCATGGGACTTATGAAACGGCCGAAAGATCCCTTTGTTTTTTCCGTGCTGTTTTTCCTCGCGGCTATTTCGCTCTTTTCCAACATACCTTTCCTCATCGGTAGTCCTATGGCCGAACGTTTTGCTTTTTTCGCATCAGTGGCTTTTTGCCTCATCGTTCCGCTGGCCATTGAAAGATGGGTGTTGAAAACACCGAACGCTGATGCATCCTTTGTTACTAATTCCAAAATGCTGAGCGTTATTATTCCTGTGGCCCTTATCTATGGGGGAATGACCGTTGGCCGCAATTCCGATTGGGCTGATAACTACTCGCTGTTCAAAGCAGATGTCAATAAATCGCCCAACGACAGCCGCCTGTCATATTATTACGGCACCGAAATGGTAACGAGGGCGGGAAATGAAGGAAATCCCTCAGTGAAGCAGCAACAACTGACAGAGGGCATCACCTATCTGCGCCGGTCGCTGAACATATACCCCGATTATGAAAATGCGCTGTCTGAGCTCGGCAACGCATTTTTCCATACCAATCAAAATGACTCAGCTGAATTTTATGACAAAAAAGCGCTGGTGATAAACCCCAAAAGTGCGCTGACACTGAACAATCTTGCCGGCGTTTACTTTGTTACCAAACAATACCCCCTTGCGCTTGAGATCTGCAAAAAATCTATTGAGCTGAACCCGGCTTATGTCGATGCCTTTTCCAACGAAGGCCTCTGTTTCCTGCATATGGGCAAGCCGGATTCTGCACTTTTCTACCTCTATAAGGCAATAAATGTCAATCCCAATTTCAAAGGCACGTATCAAAATCTCGTGCTCGTTTATAAAGCCCTCAACATGCCGGACTCCGTAAGAAAATACGAGGCGGTTGCGAAAAGCAAATAGCTGTGAAACCAACGACGATTCATTCGAAAGAATTTGTATGCGAAAATATATTTGTATATTGCATGCACCCAACCATATCTTTCATTTAAAGCAGCCAAAATGAAACATCTTATTCTTTCCCTGATCATTTCGTTAGCGTCTCTAAGTTCATATGCTATCATGCCGATTGTCGGCCCAACTAACTCTGTTTAGGTGGCGTCATGTCCCTGTCCGACGCCACTCCGGGAGGAACGTGGAGCAGCTCAAGTCCTTCAATTGCAACGATAGTAGCAGCAACAGGCGTAGTTACCGGTGTCTCGGTCGGACCTACAACCATCACATACACTGTCGGCGCCAGTTTCGCAACTTATGCAATAACCGTTGTCGCAACCCCGGCTCCTGTTACCGGCCTCCCGCACATCTGCATGGGAGGAATCATCATTTACAGTGATGACTCAGCCGGTGGCACATGGGCCAGCTCAAGCACTTCTGTTGTTACCATCGATCCATCGTCAGGCATCGCCTACGGCGCTATATTGGGCACAGCGGAGATCCAATACTCATTGCCGACCGGATGCACAGCCTACATAGAGGTAACGGTAAGCGCTGCCCCCGGAATCATCAGTGGGGCAAGTTCGATCTGCGCGGGCACAACAACTCCATTTACTATCCCGGCCTCCGGGGGCATTTGGAGCAGCAGCGACGGAACAATTGCCTCGGTTGCGGCTGCTACCGGCATCGTGGGTGGCATCAGCGGTGGCACAGCCACTATTTCCTATGCACTGCCGGGCGGATGTGCGGCCACCCGGACAATAACAATAAATCCCGCACCGATGCTCTCCAGCAGCCTCACTCCACCGGCAATTTGCGATAGCGGTGTATTTAATTATGTGCCCATGTCCACCACCGTCGGCGCTACTTTTAGCTGGAGCCGGGCATTTTTATCGGGTATTACAGATCCTGCCAGCTCAGGCCTAGGTAACCCCAACGAACAATTGATAAACACCACGTCGACACCAATTGTCGTCACCTATGTGTACACCCTCAGTGGCGGAGGCTGCTCAAATATTGAGAATGTGACTGTCACCGTAGATCCCACACCGATGCTCAGTAGCACGCTGACCCCGCCTGCAATTTGTGATACAACAATGTTCTCATACATACCCACTAGCCTTACGCCAGGCACCACTTATGCCTGGAACCGGCCTTTTGTCGTTGGAATAACCCCTCCTACAGCTTTTGGCGCCGGCAGTATCCATGATATGATGTCAAATACTACAACAGGCTCCATAGTAGTTACCTACATTTACCGGCTCAGCGTAAGCGGCTGCATCAACGGGTATACTCAGGCCATTACCGTTACTGTCAATCCTTGTTCCGCCTCACTGTCAGCGCAGCATATTTCAGAACAGTCCGCTGGCGTAACAATATTTCCAAACCCCTCCCCGGGCATTTTTACTATTGCCGGCCTAAACGGGGATTGTGACGTAGCCATTTCTGACATGCTCGGAAGAAAGGTGTTTTCGACCTGTTCGCTGGCAATGTCGCAATTAACAGTCGATCTTTCCGGTAGGCCATCAGGCCTTTACTTCGTCACAGTAGTTGGCGGCGGTAATACTTACAACAGCAGGATACTGCTCGCGCGATAGTCATTACTGTATGGCTATGCTATATTTTTTGCACGCATATATTTGAATAAAATTATGACTTCATAACCTCCATCTTTATTAATTTTAACCCGTGAAAAAATATTTTAAAAACTACGGGATATTAGTAATTGTTATCTTTTCCATCGTTTCGTCTTCATGTAAGAAAAAAGCTGAAAAAGACCCGAATGAAGATATTAAAGGCCATTATTTTTCTATTACCCAATTCGCCCTCGACGAATGGAATACATTTTCGGGCGAACCGATAACACTGCTGAAAACAGTAAAGATCGGCGACAAAACAGACAGCAGCTACACAAATACAGACAGCCTCGACTGGACGCCTATCTTCAAGACCTTCTTCGAATCAGACATAAGCGACCGCAAGTATCTCGGCCAGTATACGTTTACCCAGTTTGATGACAACCAGGATGCCACACACAATTTCTACTACGATGCAAATGACAAAGAGATGTTTACGCAGAAATTGCTCATTGCTATTGATGCCTACACCAACAAAGTAAAAGGAATATATATTGAGACCTACAAAAAGACCTTTGGTAACGAGATTATTCAAAAGCTCTATTACAAGCCTTTAAAAACAATTCAGATACAAACCGATGAGCGGCCTACGCTGGGTAGTAAAAAATACACCATTTTGCAGTATGAGTTTTTGAGATAAAGGTAAACCAGTGCAGACGTGTAAGAGCCGAAAAATATAGTACTATTTAGATCAGGCTTTCAGCCGCAGACGACGTGGTAACAGATGACGAAGGAGGAATTCAGTAAAATAGCACAGTCTATTCCCCACCAGCCGGGATGCTATAAATATTTCAGCAGCGCGCAGGAACTGCTCTATGTAGGCAAGGCAAAAGATCTGCGCAAAAGAGTAAGCTCTTACTTCAATAAAAACCTTGATAATAACAAAACACGAAAACTGGTAGCGCTTATATATGCTATAGATTTTACAGTTACCGGTTCAGAACACGATGCCTTCCTGCTCGAAAACTCGCTGATAAAACACTACCAGCCACGGTTCAACGTCGTGTTGAAGGATGATAAGTCCTACCCCTTTATTGTCATTAAAAAAGAGCCGTTTCCCAGGGTATTTTTTACACGTAAACTCATCCGGGACGGATCTGAATATATCGGGCCATTCACGGGTCTGGGCAGGGTGCGCGAACTGCTGGAACTGATCAAGCAAAACATCACACTTCGCACCTGCAACCTCAACCTGACCGACCACAATATTAAAAGAGGCAAATTCAAGGTGTGCCTGGAATATCATCTCGGCAACTGCAAGGGGCCCTGCGAGGGGCTGCAGACCGCTGATGAATATAAGGAAGACCTGCAGCAGGTAAGGCATGTGCTCAAAGGCAATATCAGCGATGTGGTCAGACATCTGAAAGCAGAGATGAACAACTACGCAGAGGGCCTGCAGTTCGAAAAAGCCCAGGTGATCAAAAAGAAGATCGAATCGTTGCAGAGTTATCAAAGCAGGTCGATAGTTGTAAATCCACGCCTGGAGAATGCCGATGTGGCCTGCCTGCTGGAAGATGAACATCATTATTACATAAATTATATGATGGTGAGCAATGGCAGCATCGTTCATTCCAATACATTGCAGATCGCAAAAAAACTGGAGGAGGAAGAACAGGATGTGCTCTCGCTGGCTTTGGACAGCCTGATGGAGAAATACCAGAGCATAGCCAAAGAAGTGATCGTACCTGTGCCGGTGGATGTAGCCGATACCTCCATTAAAGTCACGATTCCCAAAGCGGGCGATAAAAAACGGCTGCTGGATATGAGCATCAAAAATGCAGAGATCTTTATGCAGGACATGCGTAAGAAAGAAACATTATTGCTGGGCGAAACTGCACGTGAAAATAATTTAAATGTGCTCGAAGAGTTGCAGGAGGCGTTGCAGTTGAGCGAGATACCGGTTCATATCGAGTGTTTCGATAACTCAAACTTCCAGGGATCCTATCCGGTTGCTGCCATGGTCTGCTTCAGGAATGGCCTGCCTGCCAATAAAGAATACCGCCACTTTCACATAAAAACTGTAGAGGGCATCAACGACTTTGCCTCTATGAGCGAGGTCGTCTATCGCAGGTATAAACGGCTGATGGATGAGGCGAAACCGCTGCCGCAGCTTGTTATCATAGACGGCGGCAAAGGTCAGCTCAGCGCCGCATTGGAGAGTATCGAAAAACTCGGGCTTACCGGAAGAATGGCCTTGGTGGGCCTCGCAAAACGAGAAGAGTCCATATTCTTCCCCGGTGACAGCGAGCCACTGCAACTTTCCTACGACAGCCCCGCCCACCTGCTCATAAGGCGCATTAGGGATGAGGTGCATCGCTTCGGCATTACATTTCACAGGCAGGTGCGCAGCAAGGGTACTATTAAGAACGAACTGGAGACCATTCCCGGCATTGGAGAAAAAACCGCCACTGAACTATTGCAGGCATTTCGCTCCATAAAAAATATAAAGACCCTTACTGAAAGAGAACTTACAAAGGTCATCGGCGCGTCAAAAGCGAGCGTAGTGTGGGGTTATTTCAATAGTGACAAGGCACAATAGCCAGTGATAAAAGAAAAACGGGCCGCAAATGCAGCCCGTTTCAGGTTCGTTTACCGGTCGGTTTACTTCGCTATCAATAATCGGGTCGTAAGCTTATTCCCCGATGTTTCATTCAAAAACAGTATTGTGTAAACACCACTCGCCAGCGACGATAGATCCACCTGGGTATGGATGGAATTGCATGGTGTTGTCGCAACTACCCTGCCCAGTGCATCGATCACGTGTATAGTACCTTTTACCTCCTGCAGTCCGGACACATCGACACTTACAGAATTTAGCGCCGGATTCGGATATGCCTCAATGCCCACCCCGGCGTCAGATACATTGGTAATAGCGTTAGGAGTGCCGGTCATATAAAAATACTGGGTAAACCCGCAACCAAAATCATTATTATAAGTGCCGGAATAGTTGTATCCATTCATCGGAATAAGGCCGCCCGTCGTTTTCCTGACATTAAGATACCCCGACCCTCCGCTGGGGTTAGCCCACCACTGCAGGCCATCGCAGCTGCTGTCATAGATCACCAGTTTATAATACCCGGTCGGTAATGAAACAGAATCTGTGTAGGTTGTATTGATCGCAGCATTTGCACGTTTCTTCACTATCGTGTTATTCATATCATAAATAGCCCAGCTTGTCTCACTTACATTTGATGTGGCGGAGATAGTTTCGCTGTTCGTCCTCATAGCAACAATAAATGTTGATGGCCAGTTAGGCGCAGAGAAGAAGTGCGATGTAAGGATATTGTTCGTACTGTCGGCATCAGTTTCCCCGTTCACTTTTAATATCTTAACCACAAACGTAAATGTACCGGTATCGCCCGCTATGGTGCTCAGCGGCTTCAGTTTCGGCAAGGTTACATCCGTCTCGTCAAAAGTATTTAACGTACCGCTCCAGGTGTATGTCTGCATGGCCGAGTCCTTGAGCCCGTACTGAAAACTTATTGTTCCTATGCTGGCCAGCCCCCTGTTTTTGACATGAATGACCGGTGAGCCGCAAATAGGATTTTCCCTGAAATAATTCTCGTCATTGGTCGGCGCAATAATGTGGTCGATCGATGCGTCAAGCGTTTTCTTCATGGCGCCGTAGTAAAACAGCGTACCTTCTGTAGTATAGCTTGCACCGCCATTTCCTATATATGGCTCAAATTGCAGGCCGACAGTCGGCGTCGAGCCGGCGATTACACCCGGCAGTTTATGATGCTCTGAATAAACAATAGCGCCGGGGCACCAGTTGGCACGCTCGTATACCCAGGTTCCCGACTGAGGGTACAGTTCATTAAGGCCGCAATCGGGGCGCCATATTTTATAACTGTCTATTATCGATCCATTCAGGAACACATAGTAGTTGTGCGAACAAAACTCATTGCAAAAATTCGGGTCGGAGCCATGCCCTGTGACGGTGAACTTCAGCTCGGCCGATTTGGTGTTTTCCGGAGCAGTATCGGTAACCGGCAAAAAATGAAGATTGATATCCCTCGTGCCAAGATGGGACGTATCGCCATAGCTGTAACTGCCAGTCCAGAGTCTGCGGATACCAACGACTTCACGGTCCGGAGCGCCCTCTATAAAAGCGAACCTGATATTTCCGGTAAACCCACCCGAGTACCCAGAGAAGAATATGCGCATTTTAGCTGTGTCATGCAGCAACGGCGCATAGTCTGTTACATCGTATACATAGTGCTGTTTCCATGCCCAGGGAGTGCGCGGAGCGCCCGCATTTGCATACGGAGTAATAAACCGACCAATTTCGTAAGACTGTCCGTTGGGCGTGATCAGGTAGTTGAGCACCGTATAATCCCAGTCGCCGCAATAAGTCGACCCCGACGGGCACATATACTTACCCAGTGTAAAAATCATATAAATGCTGCGGTACGATTTTCCCGCCGGAGGGAACACTATTGTCGAATCATAACTCCCGAAGTATGGCAAATCACAGTTGTTTGCCTGCACCCAGGTTGTATCTCCCGGGGCGGCCATCGAAGAGAAGCCAACACATATAGCAGCAACTAATAAGTAAAAGTACTTTTTCATTACATTAAGTTTACATTAAGTAACAAAGATAGAAATATCGCGCTGATAATCTTATTTAAGATAATAAATAGTAATCAAGTGCATATTTAGAAGTACCTTTGCACCCTCAAAAAAAGAAAATGCCGGGTTTTACAGTTGCCATAGTGGGAAGGCCGAATGTAGGAAAGTCTACATTATTTAATCGTTTGCTGGAGCAGCGTAAAGCCATTGTTGATGACCAGAGCGGTGTCACCCGCGACCGGCAGTATGGTATCGCCGACTGGAACGGGAAAGTATTCAACGTTATAGATACAGGTGGATTTGTCGCTTCGTCAGATGATGTTTTTGAGCGGGAGATACGCAAGCAGGTGCATATTGCTGTTGATGAAGCTGATCTTATATTATTTGTTTGTGATACCACAACTGGAATCACAGCCCAGGACGAGGATATGGCCGATGTATTACGTCGCTCCACAAAACCCGTATTGCTGGTGGTAAATAAGGTCGACAACCAGGAAAGAGCCCTGTATGCAACCGAATTCTATGCACTCGGTATCGAAAAAACATTCTTTCTTTCGTCGCTGTCCGGCAGCGGTACAGGAGAAGTGCTCGATGAGCTGGTTTCCTATATTAAAGATGATGCAGAGGTTATAGAAACAGACAATGAAGGCAATCCATTGCCGAAATTCGCCATCATCGGGCAGCCAAATGCTGGTAAGTCTACCCTGCTCAATGCCCTGGTAAACGAGGAGCGCACTATTGTGTCAGATATAGCGGGAACCACGCGCGACACCATACATACGCACTACAAGTTATTTGGAAAGGAGTTTGTGCTGATCGACACCGCAGGCATAAGGAAGAAAAAAAATGTCCACGAAGACCTTGAGTTCTATTCTGTGATTCGCGCTATTCGCGCGATGGACGAAGCCGATGTGTGCATGCTGCTCATAGACGCGCAGCAGGGAGTTACCGCGCAGGATGTGAGTATCTTCAGCCTCGCCACTCGCAAGGGAAAGGGCGTTGTGCTACTCGTGAACAAATGGGACCTCGTAGAGAAAAAAGAGACCAATACCGCCCGCGATTTCGAAAAGGCAGTGAAGGAAAAACTTGAGCCGTTCACCGATGTTCCGGTTGTCTTTATTTCTGCATCCGAGAAAACGCGCATCTTCCAGGGAATGGAGAAAGCTATCGAGGTGTACGAAAACCGCACCAGGAAAGTGACCACCTCTGTCCTCAATGAGATAATGCTGCGCGAGATCGATCGCTACCCTCCACCAAACGCACGCGGATATTCGGTGAAGATAAAATTCGTGCAGCAGATACCAACACTTGTGCCTTCGTTTGATTTTTTCTAAATCAATCCTGATTCCATCAAGTAACCGTACAAGAACTTTTTGTTGAATTATCTGCGTAGCCATTT
>CAYNGS010000062.1:0-9985 GCA_964396625.1 uncultured Flavipsychrobacter sp. | reverse complement strand
TGCCCCGATAGGAGGATCCCTGAACCAGGTGTGCGACGGAGGGCCGATCGTGCTGACTGAAACGTCGACCGGTGGGCTGTGGACGAGCACATCTCCGGCCAATGCCACAGTTGGTTCTACTGGTGTTGTTGTTATTGTTTCAGGAGTACTTGCTGGTATTGACACTATAGATTATACCATTGTTGGTTGTCCGGCGGCCACATTCCCCATCACTGTTAATCCTACACCTCAGCCCATCACCGGCGGAGACAGTGTATGTTACGGTTCGGCATGGGCATTGAGCGACCCTACCGCAGGAGGAACATGGAGCAGCAGCGACCCTACCATAGCAAGCATTGATCCCACACTCGGCATTGTTAATGGCCTGGCTGTCGGAACGGTTACGATAACGTACACGCTACCTGCGGGATGTTTTGTCACCAGCACATTTACCGTCAATCCGCTTCCCGGACCCATAGCGACAACTACTATCTTCCAGGTGTGCGTCGGCTCTGCGATAGACTTAACTGACCCTACGGCGGGCGGCCAGTGGAGCAGTCAAACTACGGCAATAGCCACAGTTGGCTCTGTGTCCGGCATCGTGACCGGTGCGTCAGCTGGAGTCGATTCTATTATCTATACATTACCGACAGGATGTCTTACTACCGCTCCCATTACCGTAAATGCGCTGCCCGGTGCTGTGACCGGTCCCACAGTGGTCTGTGTTAATGCTACCGTAACTGTGAACAGCACGCCCGCAGGCGGCACATGGAACAGCGGAGATCCTACAGTTGCTACGGTTGACTTCCTGACAGGCGTTGTCACAGGCGTCGCCGCAGGAACGGTGAACGTTACCTACTCGATCTCTACAGGTTGTATAGCCGTTACGACCATTACCGTGAACCCGATCCCGGATGCGATATTCGGCCTCTCTGCAGTTTGTTCTTTATCTACCATTACACTGACCGATGCAACCGGTGGCGGTACATGGTCGAGCAATAACATTCCTGTTGCCACAGTTACCCCGGTAACAGGTGTTGTCACAGGTTCAACCGCGGGCTTGGCAACCATTTCCTACACGATCTCGGCAACCGGATGTTTTGTGACTACTGATATCACCGTGAACCCGCTGCCTTCGGCAATAGCCGGGCCGGCCGCAGTGTGTGTTGGAAGAACAATAACATTAACTGACCCCGATCCGGGTGGCGCATGGAGCAGCAGCAACACAGCAAGAGCCACGATAGACCCCGTTACCGGCGTTGTGACCGGCGTTGCAGCGGGCGGTCTCAACTTTATTTATACATTACCGACAGGGTGCAGCATCACTGCGGCCCGAACAGTATTGCCTTCGCCGGTTGCTACAATAACAGCAGGTGGACCAACAACATTCTGCGCAGGTGGAAGTGTACTGTTGTCTGCACCTATTGTGGCCGGTTATACTTATCAGTGGCTCGACACAGGTACGGCCATTACCGGAGCCGTCGCCTCTACTTACAGCGCGATCTATGATGGCACCTTCTCGGTAGTAATTACCAATGCATCCGGTTGTGTGGACACATCGGCAAGTGCAGTTGTAATAGCAGAAATCGTTCCGACCATCACTTATTCAGGCCCAACGTCATTCTGCTATAATGGCTATCTGGTGTTGACTGTAGGTACCGGTGCAGCTGTAGGTGTGTTTACCTATCAGTGGTACAGAGACGGCGTGGTTATACCCGGCGCTGTAAATCCAACCTATGCTGCAAATACAACAGGTGTGTTCAACTGTCTTGTAAATACTAACGGCCCATCTGGTGTTTGTTCAGACAGCGCTTTGGCCGGTGTGTCCATCACAGTCTTCCCGCTGCCGACGCCAACTATAACCTATGACGGTACTACGCTGAAGGTGCCATCAGGATATGTCTCTTACCAGTGGTTCCTCAATACTACAGGCATCGCAGGCGCCGTTTCTACATCCTATAATCCACTTGTCGGTGGCAGTTACCGCGTGCTGGTAGTGGATGGGAATGGTTGCGACGGCTACTCAAACGCCATTGACGTTAATACCGTGGGTGTGGGCATCATAAACCAGGAGAGTATCAAGATATACCCCAACCCGGCTACCAATATATTGCATATCGAGTCGCCGGTGAAGGTTCGCGCGATCCTTACCGGAATTGAAGGCAAGAAACTGATAGAGGAGGAAGATGCTACGGATATCGATATTTCAGCCCTTCCGGCCGGCATGTTCGTCATTACGCTGTATGACTTACATGGCGACAGGCTGATGATGGAAAAGATTGTGAAAGAATAGTGAGACTGGCATAGAAATTGCTTTTTAAATAGACACATTTCCTCCGGAAACGCGGGAAATGTGTTTAAAGTTTGAACAAATGAAGGCGATTCTTTTTCAAAAATGGTAAGATGGTAACGAGCGCTATTTTAGAAATTAATCAGGGGTTAAAGAATTTGTTGAGAAAATAAAGAATAAAAAATTGCAGACTACTATTTTTGATAATTAGTTAGATTTTGCTTAACTTGAATAAATAATAACAAGTGTACTGATACCCCCGGGCCAAACACGATCATTGTTTGCTCAACTGTCCGGGAGCCATGGATATCAGGACGTCGAAAGGAAATAATTTTTTTGGGTTTAATAAAAATTTTTACAAATGAAAAAAACACTTACCCTTCTCCCGGTTATGTTGCTTGTGTTTCACTGGGCTTCTTTCGCTCAAACAACAACATATAATTATACCGGCGCTTCGCAAACCTATACGGTACCGCAGGGTGTAACCAGCATTAATGTCGATGCCTGGGGAGCCAGGGGCGGCCATGCGGGACCTGCCAGTGCGCTTGGTACGCCCACAACGCCCGGCTGCGGCGGCAGGGTTCAGGCTACGCTGACCGTTACTCCGGGGCAGATATTAAATTTGAATGTCGGTGGCAAGGGAGTAGATGGAGACGGTATCACCGCGCCATCGGGTGGGTATAACGGAGGTGGTAATGCGGCCATTTGGCCCGTAATACTTTCTCCAGTAAGCGGAGGCAGCGGAGGCGGTAAAACAGATATTTCTACCGGAGCTACCACACTGATCGTTGCAGGTGGCGGCGGTGGTGCGGGATATAACGGCTCGCCATGCACTCCTACAGGTGATCAGCCCGGCGGCGATGGCGGTGGCCTCACAGGCGCAACCGTTACGACTTGCACAGCTTATATAATAGTTACATTAGGATATACGGGCGTCACACTTTCGGGCGGCGGTGGCTCTGCCAGCGGAGGCGTGGGTGGCGCACTTTTACCAACTACTAATTATGCTCCCGGCACGGCCGGCATTGCCGGTATCGGCGGAGACAATGTCGCATTTGCTCCCGGATCACTCCAGGGCGGTGGCATTGGCGGCGGCGGTGGCGGTGGCTGGTACGGTGGTGGCGGTGGCTGCTGGATGGGCGGCGGCGGCGGATCGTCCTATACTAACCCGGCATTTACAGCAGGCGTTTTTCACACACAAGGTTACAATTGCGCTGGCGCGCCTGCCGGTGATGGACAGGTAACTATTTGTGCACCAACCCCCGGTACAATTACGGGCTCATTGTTTGTATGCCCGGGAGCAACTACAAGCCTCAGCGATCCAGTTGCGCCGGCTGGCGGTAACTGGAGCAGTACTGCGCTTGGTATAGCCACCATAGAGCCCTCAACAGGCATAGTGCATGGTGTTGCCGCCGGCACGACGCAGATAACTTATTCTTTTGTTTCCCCCGGTTGTGGCAGCGGTTATGCTACTGCAACAGTTACCGTAAATCCGGGACCATCTGTGATCGGTGGTCCGCATACGGTATGTATGGGGTCTACGATAACGCTTACAGACGCCATCGGCGGAGGCACCTGGACCAGCAGCCCTACGTCGGTTGCAGGTATAGGCTCTTCCTCGGGCGTTGTAACCCCCGCGTCAGTTGGCACAGCATTCATTACCTACGACAACGGCTGCGGTGCCCCCGTTTCAACTACCATTACGGTTAATCCTTTGCCTGCAGCAATAACAGGGACTCTGTCCGTTTGCCAGGGTGCATCCACTACACTGAGCGATGTGACACCAGGTGGCACATGGAGCAGCGTTACACCGGCGACAGCAACAGTTATTTCATCCACCGGCGTTGTAACAGGCGCAGCAGGAGGCGCAGCAACAATATCTTATACAATAGCGACCGGTTGTGCGGCTACGACAACGGTAAATGTGATTCCACCACTTGCACCCATCACCGGGCCGCATAAGGTCTGCACCGGGCAAACAATAAGTTTGGGGGCTCTGCCTGCAGGTGGCGCGTGGAGCAGCAGTAACAGTGCACTTGCCACAGTAGGAACCGGAGGCGTGGTTTCGGGTGTGTCGATGGGCCTTGTGCAGATAACTTACACAATTGGGGCAGGTTGCAGTGCTATTCAGTTTGTAACCGTGAATCCGGTGGCGCCAATACTTGGCACAGACAGCGTGTGCCAGGGGCTGACTTCTTACCTGACTAATATAGTTGGCGGCGGTATATGGAGCAGCGCCACGACAGCGGTAGCAACCATTACATTTGATTCCGGCAAGGTCAGTGGCCTCACACCAGGTACCACGGTTGTTACTTATTTATTGCCTACAGGCTGTTCATCAAGCGCCACGGTCAGCGTTATTTCATTCCCTCCGGCTATCACCGGCACTATGAGGGCGTGCCCGGGTACTACTACTGCACTTAGCGACGGGACGCCAAATGGTCGCTGGAGCAGCAGCGATACCGGTGTTGCCACCGTCAGCTCATCCGGTGTTGTAACAGGCAGGTTTGCGAATACGGTAGATATCAAGTACACTATTTTGCCGGGGTGCAGCGTTACAACAAATGTCACGATAAACCCACTACCTGCTGTTATCACTGGTCGAACAACTTTCTGCCCTGGTATAAGCGACAGCCTGCACGATGCGGATCCGGATGGGTTGTGGAGCAGCGGTACGCCATCACTTGCGACTGTTGTAGATACATCGGGAATTGTGACCGCACTTTCCGGCGGCTCCGCAGTTATAAGCTACACCTTGCCTACAGGTTGTGCGAGAACAAAAACTTTGTCGGTAAATCCTGCTCCTCATCCGGTTGTTACATACAACTTCCTCACCTATACATTTGTTACACCGGATATATGGGTCAGCTACCAGTGGTATGACAGCATCATTGGCAAGATGCCAGGTGCAACATCTCCGAGCGTAGGCGCTGCGAATAATGATTACTACTACGTGGTGGTCACTGATAGCAACGGTTGCAAGGGAGCTTCAGACACCATGTATTTTCAGTTGAGCGAGGCCGGTATAAGAAACCAGGTCGCCGGCAACCACGTGCGGATCTTCCCGAATCCGACCACAGGTATGCTCTACATCGAATCTTCGGTTCGTGTGCGCGCTGTGATCACCGGCATCGATGGTAAGAAAGAAATGGAACAGGCCGACGCGAAAGAAATGGATATAAGCAGGCTTGCCCCTGGGATGTATTTTGTCGCATTGTACGACGATAACCAGCAGATAATATCCGTGCAGAAACTCGTCAGACAATAAATGCACGAAATAATTTTTCATAAGAGCTCTGTTTTTCAGGGCTCTTTTTTTTGTGCGCTTGTCACAAAAAAGTATATTTATGCAGCATGGCGAAGAAAAAAAACAGATCAGTAAGCACCGGGGCGCAGTCAGCGCCGGTGCGATCGCCGCCGCCAAAGCAGCAGCAAAAAACGAACCCGCAAAAAGCAACAGGTCAGGCAAGTAAAAGTTTTTTTGAACGCTATCGCAGTCTCATTGTTCCCGCGGTTATTGCTGTTATAACATGGCTTTTCCTCAAAGAATGTCTGAACAATCAGTTCACCAACTGGGACGATCCCGGATACATTAAGGATAACCCCTTGGTAAAGGATGTGTCGTCGGAAGGTATCGGCAATATTTTCTCTTTCAGCAACCCGGTGATGGGCAACTATCATCCGCTTACTGTGCTGAGCTACGCCATCGAATACAGTTATAAAGGGCTCCAGCCTTACATTTATCACCTGGACAGTCTGCTGCTGCACTTACTGGCTACCCTTTTGGTGTACTGGTTCGTACTGTTGCTTAGCCGCAGGCCTGTGGCCGCGGCGGTGGCAGCGTTGCTTTTTGGCCTCCATCCCATGCATATTGAATCTGTGGCATGGATAGCAGGGCGTAAGGACGTGCTCTATGGTTCGTTTTACCTTGGAGCATGTGTAGCCTACATATATTATCTGCGCGCCGCGGGAACGAAAAAATGGCTTTTCTATACGGCTGTACTCGTGTTATTTCTTTGCTCGTTGTTGTCGAAGCCGGTCGCAGTGGTGCTGCCGGTGGTGTTGCTGGTCATCGACTATTTCGAGGGTCGCAAACTCCATTACAGCCTGCTGGTAGAAAAGGTGCCGCACTTTGCAATGGCTATCGCATGTGGTCTGAAATCCATCAAAGACCAGCATGCCTTTGGCTCGCTGAATACACTGAACGTAAGTTACGATTTTATACAGCGCATAGCGCTGGGCTGTTATGCGCTGATCACATATCTCTGGAAGGCTGTGGCGCCGGCGCAGCAATGTTGCTTTTATCCTTATCCCCCAAAGGTGGGTGGTGCATTGCCGGCTTCCTACTACGTTTACCCGCTTATTGTGGCGGCCGTTATTTTCGTCGTTTTTTGGTTCGGGCGTAAGAGTAAGGTCGTTGTCTTTGGTTCGTTGTTTTTTCTGATCAATATTGCATTGCTGCTGCAGTTTATTCCGGTGGGTGGGGCCATACTTGCCGACAGGTATTCTTATATCCCATATCTCGGCCTGTTTTTCATGGCCGGCTGGTTTGTATCCGCATATTTTGAACCGGGCGCAAATAAGCAGTTACGGTATGCCGTATCGGGGGTCGCTGTTGTTTATTGTTCCATTTTAGGGTATCTGAGCAGTGAGCGCTGCCAGGTGTGGTACGATCCCACCAGTCTTTGGCGCGATGAAATAGAAAAAGAGCCGGTGAACGCGCCCAATGCATATAACAACCTTGGGTTCAACTATTTCAATAAATTTAATGATGCCGTTAATCCGGCCGAGAAGAAGATTTACTACGACTCGGCTTACGTCTTGCTCAACCGCGCCATAGAGCTGCAGCCCACTTTTGCCAATCCATATATATCGCTCGGTGAACTGCTGCGCAGCGTTGGCAAGTTTGCCGAGGCTAAGCAGAAGTATTACAAAGCGCTATCGTTAAATACATCCGATGAATTTGCCAATGCCTATCTTGGTCTCGGTATAATTTTCGCCATCAGCCACAATTTCGATTCGTCGGGTTATTGTTTCAGCAAGTCCATTCAACTAAAGCCCTACTTTCCTGAGGCGCACAGTAACTATGGCAACTTCTTCGACATGATACAAAAGCCCGATTCTGCTCTTGTGCAATACGCGACTGCGATACAGCAGAATCCAGACATGTATGCACCGCACCTGAACCGTGGCAGGCTACTGCAGCGGCTGAAGCGCTGCGATGATGCCATGAAAGACTTCGAGGCTGCTCTTGCACTGAACCCGGACAATGGGGAGGTGTACTACGCCCGTTCATTTTGCCACGCACAGCGCGGTAACAAGGTGCTTGCTCTGCAGGACATAGAAAAGGCACGCTCGCTTGGTTTCACGCAGATCGATAATAATTACTACCAGGCAATGAAGGCAAGGTGAGTTACTTGTACACAACGATGTACATGCCGCCGCACTTTTTTACATCGCCGTGCATACTGACGGCTATAGTGCCCACGCAAAACTTTTTGAAACTCACAGTACCTTCCAGCAGCGCTGCTTCAAAGTTGCCGCCATCTTTCGGCGCCGTTGCGGTCAGTTGCGTAGCCGCAGCTTCATTATCTCCGTCAAAAACCCTGGCCGCAGCACTGAAGCCCGGAGTGTAGCCCCCGCTGCCTTTTGGCTCCATCATCGTCACCCTCACATGATACTGCCCGCCTTCGGCATTAAAGTTGAAAAAGAAATCGCCGCAGTCCGAGCTGAACGTCTTCACGATCTCCGCATGTTTATGTCTTAGTTCCTTCACTTCATTTTCGCAGAATGTTGTAAATGAGGTCATCGGGTCGGGCGGGGGAGGCGTGCTGCCAGCCGGTATATTCAGGCCCACTCGCTGCAGTGCTACCTCCCTCGCTCTCTTGCCTTCCTTGGTGTCCGCAACGGTCACTTTTACCGTTGTGCCGGCTTCGCCGCGTATCATGGCTACTACCTCCTCAATGGTCTTGTCCTTGCAGCTCACGCCATCCACCTTCATAATATAGTCAGTGGCGTTCAGGTATTGATAAGCAGGCGAGTTTGGCACAAGAGCCTGTATGCGCGGCATAGTATGGCCGCCTGCCGTATCAAGAAAAAGCTGTGCACCTATGCCTCCTATATTTTGTGCTATAGCAGCCCAACCACAAAATGCTGCAAAGAAGAATATCAAAACGATCTTTTTTACCATCCGGCAAATTTAGCCTTATTAATGGTTTTTAACATGAAGGGGCTCAACTCGCCGAACGGGAAAACAGTTGAAGGTTAGAAAGTACGGTTGCGTTTTTGCGTCGAAAATCGCTTTGTAACTGGCGCCTTCACGGCACCGCACTATTATATATTTTCATTGATTATTTATCTCCGCAAATCGGATTGATCAAAAAAATTATGGGCTGTCCCTCCTTCTTTTTTTCTATTTTTACCGCGGGTCTGCCCGGTCCCGTTGTTTCGGGTTTACGGGGCGACCGCTGGATAATATAATATAGTATGCCAAACGGATTGCTTAAAGGAAAAAAAGGGATCATCTTCGGTGCGCTCGATGAGCGTTCTATTGCCTGGAAAACTGCCCTCGCAGTGGTAGCAGAGGGTGGTGAAATAGTGCTTACCAATGCCCCCATAGCCCTGCGTATGGGCAAGATAAATGAGCTGGCCAAACAATGTAATGCGCAGGTAATACCGGCAGATGCAACGTCGACTACCGATCTGGATAACCTGATGCAGAAAAGCATGGAACTCTTTGGCGGCAAGGTTGATTTTATATTGCACAGTATAGGCATGTCGCCAAATGTGCGCAAGAACATACCCTATACCGATACCAATTACGACAATTTTCTGAAGACGCTCGATATATCAGCTTTGTCGCTGCACCGGGTTTGCCAGGCTGCCATGAAGGCCGACGCAATAAATGAGTGGGGCTCGATATTGGCGCTTAGTTATATTGCGGCACAGCGCACATTCCCCGGTTATAACGATATGGGAGATGCCAAGGCGCTGCTCGAGAGCATAGCCCGGAGCTTCGGGTATAACTATGGGTTTGCCCGAAAGGTGCGTGTAAATACAATATCTCAGTCACCTACACTCACAACCGCCGGCTCCGGGGTTACAGGGTTCGATGTGTTTTTCCATTATTCAGAGAAAATGTCGCCGCTCGGCAATGCCAGTGCCGAAGATTGCGCCAACTTCTGCGTTATGCTCTTCAGCGATTACACCCGCATGGTTACGATGCAAAACTTGTTTCACGATGGAGGTTTCTCGAATACCGGTGTCAGCGCATTGCTCATCGAAGACCTGCAAAAAAGCAATGCCCCGAACTCTTAAAACCCCGGGTTCGCAATATTTTACATGGAGAACCGTTCTATGAATATGCGATTAATGAAATATGCAGTTGTATGCCTGCTCTTAATGGCTTCTAATAGAACGTTTGCACAGGTCACGGGCGGGCAATATGCGTTTGAATACCTGCGTATGTCCGATGCGCCGCATGTTTCCGCACTCGGCGGTATAAGTATAGCCAATCCGGAAAATGATATTGCGCTGGCCTTGCAAAACCCCGCTATGATGCGGCCCGGACTGCACAATGAGCTGGAACTGACCTACAACGATTATTATGCCGGCATAAAGGTGATGAACCTGCAGTATGGCTACCATGCACCGAAGATCAATACTTCCTTTTTCTTTGGCGTGCAATACCTCAACTACGGATCCATCACACAGACA
>CAYNGS010000061.1:0-10176 GCA_964396625.1 uncultured Flavipsychrobacter sp. | reverse complement strand
ATTCAGATTATTGAATTCTGAGCGAAGCCCTTGAGTGGCCTGTTCTTCACCCGGTTCGGTAATATTATGTTCCTGCAACTGTAAGGCATGTTCAAATAGGGCGATAGCTGCCGGTGAATTGAAATTGAGGCTGTCTAACTGCTCCTGCATGGTATGGCCATAGGCAATTGACTCATAGTTATCCTGTATGACCGATTTCGCTTCGTTCTTCAGGGTAGCAGTGAAAAATATGCCGGCGCCCCCTGTGAGTATGAGCAGGAAAAAAAGAAAGAGGGTTCCGAACTGTATTTTTCTTTTGACAGATAAAGCCATCAGGATAGTATTATAATGTCGATATTGTTTTTTGACAGGGTCTTTAATAGCTGATTAAATATACCTGTTCTAAGGATAATTTGAAAAAGATTTAAGTGCGGCTTGCCGATGCAAATGGTAGTTATGTTCTTTTCCTGTGCAATTTCGATAATTTCTTTTGCCACGTTTTCTGATCTCCTACGTATCACTTCGGCACCCAGCTCGGTTGCATTTTTAAAGTTGTTGATCAGGTGCCTTTGGGCGGCCAGCGCTATTTTATCTGTGGCCTCGCCGGAGGTTTGAACATACAACACATACCACTGGCTGTTGTAGTAAGAAGCGAGCCGCGCAGTTTTCCGGATGATCCGTTGGGCTATTTCATGGTTGGAAGAAATACACGCCATGAACCTGTCGTGGCGGAAAGCATTTTGTTTTGCCGTGATCTGGTAATCCACTTTGCGTTCCACCTGTCCGGCCACTTCTTTAAGGGCAAGTTCGCGGAGCTGTAAGATTTTGTCGGGGTCAAAAAAGTTTTGCAACGCCTGTTGAACTTTTGAATGGTCATATATCTTGCCTTCTTTCAGCCGGGTTATTAATTCATCAGCCGTAAGGTCAATATTTACCACTTCATCAGCTAATTGCAATATTTTGTCCGGAACTCTTTATTTTACTTCCACTCCGGTTATTCCTTTTACATCCTCGTTTATGCTTTCAATGTGCTGAATATTCACCGCCGTTATCACATCTATACCTGCGTCTAAAACGTCAATTACATCCTGCCATCGCTTTTCATTCTTACTTCCCGGGATATTGGAGTGCGCCAGTTCATCAATAACCACCACCTCGGGGTGCAGCAATAGTATCGCCTGCACGTCCAATTCATCGAGCTTCTTTCCTTTATAAAATACTTCCCTCCTCGGAATCAGCGGGAGCCCCTCAATCAGGGCCTGAGTTTCCTTTCTTCCGTGAGTTTCTATATAACCGATCTTTACGTTTTTGCCATTTCTCAGCAGGCTATGGGCATCCTGGAGCATCCGGTAGCTTTTGCCCACACCGGCGCTCATGCCAATGTATATTTTTAGCCGCCCGCGGTCATTCCTTCGACTGAGGTCTAAATATTGTTGCACTCTTTTTTCTTTTTCGTCGGCCATAATCATCCTTTTTCCCTTGTCAAATGGAGCTTTTGTGTCTGGTGAACAATTAACGGAACATTTTCCACGATGACATTATTATAGTCTAACCCAAACGCCTGCGGGTCTGGTAGACTTAGTTTATCGAGAATGAAGTATATTTTCATCATGATGTTTTTCCAGAAAGGAAGTTGGTTTTCGAATGATAGAAAGCTTTTTAGTATGATAAATCGGAAATCGCCGTACGCATCGTGATTGTCAACTACGCAATAATTTTTGTCGACAGTTATTTCTTTGTTGGCAATCATTTCATTGACCACCTGTTTGAAGAGCAGGTTGATCCGTGGAACCACACGAAAACCGAGCCTGAACCTCACGAAGATCAGGTCTTCTGCTGAAATGATTTTTGTGGAGTAGCTCATAGTATATGGTGCGTCGTCTACGTCAACATGTACCATCCAGTATATATCTGCTCTTTTAGGCTGATCATAAAAAATGGATTCAATAATTCTTTGCTCTAAGACGCCGGGTTTTTCGGCAATGGTAAGATACACAATATGTGTTGCGAATTTAGGGATTGTCGTGTCCTGGCTTAATCTTTGGAGCGCAGGTATGTACTTATCAATGCGCAAGTATTTTTTGTATTTGTTCTTTAGTTTTCTACCTGTATGCCAGACATACATAATGGTTACGAGAACCATGCCTATCAATAATGTTAGCCATCCACCATGTTCGAATTTTTTCATGTTGGCAACCAGGAACGTGGTTTCTATCCATAAGTACAGGATAAGTACGGTATATATAAACAGCTTCGGATACTGTTTCACGTGAAGGTAATTGCTCAGCAGGATGGTGGTCATTAGCATCGTGAGTGTCACAGACAGGCCGAACGCAGCTTCCATGTTGCTTGATTCCCTGAAATAGAGTACCATGCCGATACAACCTGCCATCATCATCCAGTTTACAGCCGGCACGTAGACCTGTCCTCTTAGTTCTGATGGAAATACTGTACGGAGTTTTGGCCATATGTTCAGCCGTACTGCTTCATTGAACAATGTGTACGTGCCACTGATCAGGGCCTGGCTGGCAATGATCGTTGCAAATGTGGCAATAACGATACTTGGGATCAGAAACCATTTCGGTACCAGTCCATAGAAAGGATCAATGTCTTTAAGAGTATGGCCTATATAAGGCTGAAGCAACGCAGCTTCGCCAAAGTAGCACAACAGGAGCGATATTTTAATCATTATCCATGCGGCCTGGATGTTTCTCCGTCCCACATGCCCCATGTCGGCATACAAAGCTTCAGCGCCGGTTGTGCAGAGAAATACGCCACCCAAGACCCAAAGTCCCCCGGGGTAATATAGTACCATTTTTGCCGCATAAACAGGGTTAATTGCTCTTAACACGGAGAAATCCTTTGAAAGGTTAACAGCCCCTAAAATGGCAATCATTAAGAACCATACGACCATGGTTGGTCCAAATAATTTTCCGATACTCTTTGTGCCCGTTTGCTGGAAGAGGAAAAGAACTACTAAGATACCTATAGTAATAGGTAATATCGGGATGCCCGGTCGTACATCTTTCAGGCCTTCAATAGCCGACATTACAGATATAGGCGGTGTTATCAGGCTGTCGGCGATCATAAAGCTGCCTCCGATTATCGCGGGCCACACCAGCCATTTCCTGTGTCTTCTGATCAGGGCGAATAGTGAAAAGATACCGCCTTCCCCATTATTATCAGCCCTCATTGTGATAAAAACGTACTTGATCGTTGTTTGGAAAGTGAGCGTCCAGAAGATGGCAGAAACGCTGCCGATGATCAGATCGTTGCTAATGATTTGATCGCCGATTATCGCTTTGTAGGTGTATAGCGGAGAAGTGCCAAGATCGCCAAATACAATTCCAAGTGCTATTAAAACACCTGCCGCCGAAATTTTTTTTATGTTTATGTCCTTCATATGCTCATTTTCCGGTCAGTATGCAAAACATACAATTGTTTTAGGACCAATTCAACCATGCCAAATAAATTATTCAGCCATTTTTTCCAAAAAAGCTATTCGCGATTTCATTTCTTTAAGCACTTCATTATCCAGTTTTTTAGAACAACCATCGACAAGAAGCCTCCCGAATTCAACCAATTTTCTTTTAGAATCACCGGTAGGCAGGTTCAAAGCAATATCGCTCAACGCACGTAATAATCTTAAATTTACGGCAACATCTGATTGGGAGTATAGTCGAATCTGGTCAAAAGCTGATTCCACAAGCCTGTCGAAACCCAACCACGGAATACTTAGACAAATATTTCCCGGAGACGAGTAAAACATAGTTTGCGGATTTTCGCGCGAAGCAATCCTGATCAAAATTGAACTCAATTGGTCAATGCAAGTAATGGCGGTGCTGGGGTCATTGACAGCCGGTGAAATTGCCTTAAGGGCTATGTCTACTATCTGTAAAATGCCAAATTCAATATCATTTTCCAACGTCCGTGTCGGGCCAAGATCAAAAGCTTTAAGTAGTTCTTTATTTTGTTTGGGATTAAGCGTTGTTTTTGAAATGCTCAACAGGGGTACGCCTGCAGGTACAAAGTGTCCTACACGTCGCTTTACGTCTAGCCTCAGCTTATGTCGTTTTGCGAACAAATACAACTGCTCAGCGTCAATATACCTGACATATCCTGAAACAACGCTTAAAATTTCAATCTGTTCGTGCGTCATCTTAACTTGGTGAAATTCTTCATGTTTTGCAGATTCACCCTTGTCTGGCATTGTCGTGTCAATCATAGCTTCAGTCTCACGGGCTATTTTATGCACGATATAATTTACATTTACGGCCTTTGAAATATGATTGATGAAAAAGAGCAGCCAGGCTACACACGCCAATGCCAGAAGCATTGCGCAAAGAACGGTAGCAGCAGGAGAAAACGGTTCTGTGCCTGTTTTTGTTGAGGCAAGCGCGGATAAACAATAAAGGAAGGTACCCAAAAAAAATCCTAAAGTCAGTTGGGTAACGCTGTCACGTGCAAAAGCCATTATTATACGAGGTGAAAATTGGGTTGAGGTAAGTGTAAGTGTCATAAGGAGCACAGCAAAAACAATGGAAACCACCGTCATCATAGCTGTTGCAATATCGCTTAAAATATTCTGCGCAACCTGGGGGTCGGTAGTGTAGGGTAGGAAAAAAACATGAGGTATTGCCCGGCCGAGCCAGGTATGGGTTTCTTCAAAGGAGGAAAGAAATTCACCTATACCACCAAGTAACAGAGCCGTAACCATCGGGCGAACGAGGAAACTACCCTGAAATTTATTCGTTGTATTACGCGCGATGAATTTAGTGCGTATGGTCATCCGGTGAAAGAGTGGTTTTAATTATTGAACAAAAATTCATTAATCGGATATTAATCTCAGCCGTTCTGTTTTATCACCTAATGATAGAAACATAACAGTATAGGTTCCGATTTTATTTTCGTTAATGGAAATGATAAACTCATTTTCATCTGGGTATATTTCATTTTCGTAAGTTCTGAATACAAAATTTGATTCGTACTGAAATATTGAATACTTGTATTTTGTTTTTATATCCTTTAAAGAAATAGTATTCCTCCTGATAAGCAAACTAAAGTCTCCTTGTAAAATAGCGTAGTTGTCACCATCAAAGATGTATGATCTTTTGAACTGCACCGTAAATACTTTGCCAATTAAAATATCCTTAATTTCCTGAATTGTTTTACAATGCATCTTTCGTCCACTTTGAAGTTTTCATCAATGGTAACGGAAAAAGTGGCGAGTCACTTTGACTACGCCACTCTTTTTAAAACACACTCCAATTTGTCTGAATCAACATTTAAAAAATTATTTTATAGTCTAAAAAGAAATGCAGCTATGATGCGGTCTTCTGCCTTTACAAGATCGGGCACCCAGCCTGATGTAGGGACACCGGTGGTTGTATAGCCAGATGGCGATGTGACACCTCCATGGCCTGCAAAGTAGTTTACATCGGCTTCGCGGTGCACCCATTCCACTTTGAATTCGACACTCTGGTTCGGCATCCAGCTGAGGCCGGTTGAGCAATCCCAACCGGTGAATTTGTCGCCAGGGTTTTCGCTGAACGGATGAGTGCCGGCGGGCTGGGTAGGATTGTAGGGATTCGGGAACGGACTTGCATCGCCAGTGGGTGCGAGTACGAGGTAGCGTCCTGGGTTTGTCATCCAGCCACCACCGATGCACCACGCAAGTTTGTTTTTGGCAAACCAAATACGGTTATACACCATCCAGCTCGCAAAATACTGGGCCGGACCTTTTGAAGAATCCTTGTTATTGAACCCATTCACACCATCTCCCTGCTCGAATCCGAAGTCGCCTGTCATCGAAAAGGCCATCCTGTTTATACCGCTGGTTTTAGATCCCTGGTAATATCTCCATAAGAAACTATTGTCTGAGTGGAACCTATGCCTGCCAATAAGGCCGGCAGCATCTGTTCCGTAGTAATCGTTAGTAAGCAGCTTAATGCTTTCCTTTGGACACCATGTGATATTACAACCTACGCCGGGCAGGGCATTGAACATGCCATAGCTCTGCCAGCCATTTATAAGCCACGGCTCTATCTTCAGGTACTTACTTACAAACATCTGTATCCTGATGCCATTAAAGAACCACGGAGTATTGTCAGACGTAAATGAGGCCTGGTATTCCCAGTTCTCCTCCTGGTAGTAGGAGTTAAGACCTATATATGACATGAACAGCCCTGCATCAATGTTCATGCCTCCGTAAAAGATGTTCTTGAAATGATAACCTGCATAGGCCTCATCGAGATATCTATAGGCATCTGCAAGATCATACTGGCCGCGGTAAGGGCTGAGATCGTTGCGCGGGACAACCTGCGAGCGCGCACCAAACTGCGTCATTATCCGGCCACGGGCATTGCCGTAGCTGAAGTCGCCGCCCACGTTGATAGCCGAAATGACCATCTCGTCATTGCGGGACAGTGCCGTAGACCCAACGACAGTATGATCGATCGGGTCATTGAACGAATGTGTGAAGTTGTTATCGATCAAAATGCTCGGCGTAAAGAACGGGATATGGAACACCGAAGAATCTCTGCGGTCGCTGCCGTTCTGCCATGTCTGATCGAAACCTCCCCAGATTACCTTTTCTTCTTCCGGTACTTCTGTTTCCCTGGCCTGGGGTGAGCCATCCATAATGTTTGTACTTGTTGACTGTGCATTAGCTTTTTGTGTAAGCACGAGTGCCGCTAATGCCACAAGTGCTATTTTTGTTTTTTTCATTTTATTTTTGTTTTTAAGAGTGTGTTTAGTTTTTACTTTATATTGTCCAGATCAATATTGAGTTTAAGTACGTTCACACGTTCCGGGCCCATGCCATAAACTGGTTTGTCAATGTGAGACTGAACAAGCGCTTCTACCTTGTTTTTATCGAGTCCGCGCGCTTTTGCCACCCGTTTCACCTGAACCATAGCGCCCTGAGCGCTGATATCTGGATCGAGGCCGCTGCCGCTGGCTGTAACCATATCTACCGGAATATCTGATGTTTTTACCCCGGGGTTATGAACCAGGAAGGTATCTATACGGTCCTGTACCTGTTTCAGGAAATCGGGGTTAGTGGGGCCTTTGTTACTGCCGCCGGAGCCATTTGCTGCGTAACCGACGGCTGATGGACGCGGCCAGAAGTAGTTATCCTTAGTGAATGACTGCGCTATATTTTCGTAGTACTCCTTACCATTTGCGGCTCTTACCACAAATCCTTCCCCCTTGTTTGGCGCCAGTTGTGCGATCCCCCATATTATTCCGGGATATATTACGCAGAAAAAGACAAGGCATGCAACAGAAAGCAGCAGCGAGGGTAGTAATTCTTTTTTCATTTTAGTCCGTTTTAATCTTTACATAAATAAGTTAACAAAAAGGTCGATCAGCTTTATACCGATAAAGGGAACGATGATGCCACCAACGCCATATATAAGGAGGTTCCTTCTCAGCAGGGCACTGGCGCCTATAGGCTTGTAGGCAACGCCCTTCAATGCCAGCGGTATGAGCATGGGTATAATGATGGCATTGAAAATAATTGCCGATAGAATAGCGCTTGATGGGCTATGCAGCTGCATAATGTTCAATCGTTCAAGCGCCGGGATGGACAGAATGAACAATGCTGGCACTATGGCGAAATATTTTGCCACATCATTGGCTATAGAGAACGTGGTCAGTGTGCCTCTTGTCATCAGCAATTGTTTGCCTATCTCAACTATCTCGATCAGTTTTGTAGGGTCGTTGTCCAGGTCCACCATGTTGCCCGCTTCTTTGGCTGCAGATGTACCGCTGTTCATGGCAACACCAACATCGGCCTGGGCCAGGGCGGGAGCATCATTTGTGCCGTCACCCATCATAGCCACCAGTTTGCCGGAAGACTGCTCTTTCTTAATATAGTTCATCTTGTCTTCCGGTTTAGCCTCAGCTATAAAGTCATCCACACCTGCTTTTTCAGCAATGTATTTTGCTGTGAGCGGGTTGTCGCCGGTGACCATCACTGTTTTAACTCCCATTTTGCGCAGGCGCTCGAAGCGTTCCTGAATGCCGGGTTTGATAATGTCCTGCAATTCTATAACGCCGAGCACAACAATATTTTCGAGTACTACCAATGGTGTTCCACCATTAATAGCTATACGGTTCACATCGTCTGTGGTACTTGCAGGAAAAATGTTCCCTGCCTTTTCTACCATGGTGCGCATGGCATCATAGGCGCCCTTGCGTATGCGGGTGGTGCCAAAGTCTATTCCGCTGCTGCGTGTTTCGGCCGTGAATTTTATGAATTTCGGACTGTCTATCTTAAAACTACCGGGGTTAATACCGGAAAGCTCCACTATTGATTTTCCCTCAGGTGTTTCATCAGCCAATGAGCTTAATACCGCGCATTCAATGAAGTGCTTTTTATCTACACCATTTGCCGGGTAAAAGTTTGTTGCCTTTCTGTTGCCAATGGTTATGGTGCCGGTCTTATCTAACAACAGGGTATCGAGGTCACCGGCCGTTTCTACTGCCTTGCCTGATTTTGCAATGACATTGGCTCTCAGCGCCCTGTCCATGCCCGAGATGCCGATGGCTGAAAGCAGTCCGCCGATCGTGGTTGGTATAAGACATACGAACAGCGATATATATGCAGACACAGGTATCGGAGTTTTGGCATATGCGGCAAAAGGATGCAGCGTTACACAAACAATGATAAACACCAGTGTAAAGCCAGCCAGCAAAATAGTCAAGGCTATTTCATTGGGTGTTTTCTGCCTCGTGGCGCCTTCTACAAGCGCAATCATTTTGTCGAGGAAACTTTCGCCGGGTTCTGTTGTCACTTTGACCTTTATACGGTCTGACAGTACTTTAGTGCCCCCTGTAACAGAAGACTTATCGCCCCCGGACTCGCGGATGACGGGTGCCGACTCGCCGGTAATCGCCGATTCGTCGATCGTTGCGATCCCCTCTATGATCTCGCCGTCGGTGGGTATGATGTCTCCGGCTTCACAAAGGAAAATGTCGCCCTTCACCAACTGAGAGGATGGAACTATTTGTACCTCATTTACAAATATTTCACCGAGCAGCTCGATCTTTTTGGCCGGGGTGTCCTGGCGTGTCTTGCGCAGAGACGCCGCCTGGGCTTTGCCCCTGGCCTCAGCCAGCGCTTCGGCAAAATTGGCAAACAACAAAGTGAACAACAATACGAGGAAGATGACAAAGTTATAAGTGAATGAACCTTGCTCTTTCTCACCGGACAATATCCACATACAAACTGCGGCCATTATCACGGTGCCTATTTCCACGGTAAACATTACCGGGTTGCGGAATTGCACTTTTGGGTTGAGTTTTACAAACGACTGCCTGATGGCTTCCGCTACCAACTCACCTTTAAATAAACCTGCTTTACGATCCCTTTTCATTTCAATATCTTTTAGTTTTTTTACAATTAGTGCGTTATTTCATGCCCAGCCATTCTGCAATAGGGCCTAGGGCCAGGGCCGGGAAAAATGCCAGTGCGGCAATGATCACCTTCACCGCGAATACCAGCAGGCCGAATGTGCCTGTATCAGTTTTTAAGGTGCCACTGCCCTCAGGAATAAATTTCTTTTTAGCCATCAGTCCGGCTATGGCTACCGGGCCTATTATGGGTATGAAGCGTGAAAAGAGCAGTACAATACCCGTGCTGATGTTCCAGAACGGATTGTTGTCCGCGAGGCCTTCAAACCCGCTGCCGTTATTTGCGGAAGATGAGGTGTACTGATACAGCATCTCGCTAAACCCATGGTAAGATGGGTTGTTCAGCCAGCCACCGGCGTTATGCTTGCCGGTGGCATCTGCAAACCACCAGCCCATGTTGGTATCATGTGCCGTAAGGTAACTTGAAATAGCAGTGCCCAGCAAAATCAGGAAGGGGTGCAGCAGCGCGCATATCATTGCTATTTTCATTTCCCGCGCCTCAATTTTCTTGCCCATGAACTCGGGTGTGCGCCCTACCATGAGGCCGCCGATGAATACTGCAAGTATCACGTAGATAAAGAAATTGAGGAAACCTACTCCAACGCCGCCATAGAAGGAGTTTACCATCATGCCCATAAGCATATTCATGCCGGCTACGGGCATAAAGCTGTCGTGCATGGCGTTTACAGAACCGGTGGAAATGACCGTAGTGGCTATGCTCCAGTATGCCGAGGCCGTGGCGCCGAAGCGCACTTCCTTTCCTTCCATATTGCCGCCATT
>CAYNGS010000060.1:9909-10198 GCA_964396625.1 uncultured Flavipsychrobacter sp. | reverse complement strand
CTACAAGCCCGATAGACTATACGGGCTGTAACTATGTGGTTGCCACCGTGACTGTAACAGGTGACTGCGGTGCAAAACCAGCTCCATCAGGCGTGTCGGGCGTATTAAAGGTTGCTGACATCAAGCTCTATCCAAATCCGGCAAACTCAATGCTGAACATAAGCGCTGCAGAAAAGGTGAATGTGGCAGTAATGAGCGTAGATGGAAAAGTATTAATTGAACAAAAAGATGCAGTAAGCGTGGACGTAAGCAATCTTGCAGACGGACTGTATATAATTAAAATATACAA
>CAYNGS010000060.1:0-9899 GCA_964396625.1 uncultured Flavipsychrobacter sp. | reverse complement strand
ACAACCAGGAAAATGCACTGATCAAGACGGCCAAGTTTAATGTGATCAAGTAACAAATCTGAGTTTTTTAAAAAAGAACCGTCCCGACATAGTCGGGACGGTTTTCTAATTAAATGCGCGGTAAGATCCGTTATCGCTGCTGGGTTTTCGGTAGCGTACCTGGGTTATTGCCGGAAGGGGGGATAGTAAGTGGCATATTAATTGTGACAACACCATCACTATTAATGGAAACGGTGCCGGTGGCATTTGCCGCAATATTGGCGTCGGGTGGAATATTCAAAGCCCGGAACAGATCGCAGGAGAAAACGAAACCAACATTAAAGGTATAACTAGTGGATGTCTGGAGGGCCTGAGCCTCGGCGGCCTTACTAGCATTGAGCGCCTGCCAATCGAACGAAATAGATATCTGCTGAACACCGTTGATGACGTTATTCGGATCGATCGAGAAAGTAACCTTAATTTCGTTGGGCCACACGTTGGCGTCTGCGCTAACGGCGCAAAGCCCCATTCCATCGCAGGACGGGCCGCCCCCAGTGCTATCGGGAGCGTTGGAGTTTGTACCTCCATTTCGTATTTTGTGTTGTCCGTCCGGACCCACCTTGGTATTGGCGCTGCCGCAATCGGTTGTGGTCATACCGCCCATGGGATTTCCCATTTCGGCGTAGACGGTGACTGAGGTAATTGGGGCCTTGTGCTTACAGCCCCATGTGAAGAGGAACAGTGCGGCTAATAACGAAATTGCTAAAATGTTGCGGGTCTTTTTCATTGTTGTAGATTTTACGATTAAGAAAATTGTTTGGGTACAATCAAATAAAAATCAGTTCATTAAAAATTATGTTTTCACAAAATAGATATTATTTTACATTCTTTTTAGCATTCACTCTTTTTCTGTAAATAAACCATATGGCCAAGAGGAGCAGCAAATCGGTGGCACTGAAGGGTATTTTTGTTGCCCAGCTATTTATGTGCCTTCAACTTACTGCTCAACTCTCTAAGCAGACAGATTCTTTAAAGCAGCTCGTCGCGAATGCAAAGACAGATACCGACCGAATAAACAACCTGTTGAGCCTTTCAAAACTTTACAGTTGTAATGACAGTACTGAGAAAATAAAAAACGCAAAGGACGCGCTCAGCATAGCCGCACGCGTGCAATGGAAAAAGGGCATGATCGGGGCTTACTTCGCGATGGGGCGAACATACAGAGACTGCGGTCGGAATTATTTGCAGTCGATCGAATCCTACAGGCAGGGTGTCGTGCTGGCCCGGGCATCGGGAGACACCGCAGATATGGCGATTGGACTGGTATTGATGGCGCAGGTGTATGGAGCATTGGATCAATTCGTTCAAAAAATAGATTGCTACCGCGAAGTATTAACGTTGAACATAAGCCCGGAACGGCGAATGGGCTCATTGTCGAACATGGGCGGAGCATATGCTGCGCTGGGCGACTATACCGCAGCATTAAATTGCTATGACAGCGCCCTGCGGGTATTCAGCGCATTACCGAAAAGTGAAAAGAGAAACACTAATGACGCAACCCTGTCGCAAGCATTGTTGAAAATGTCGACGGGGGATGTTTATCTGTCGATGTCGGACTACGAACATGCGTCTCATAATTACAAAAGTGCGTTGGCTTTATTTGATTCAGCAAAAAGCAAGTATGGTGTGATCATCGCACTGACGGGCATAGGGAAAGCATACCATCTGCAACATAACGATGACAAAGCCATCGAATGTTATAACAGTGCGCTGGCCAAGACGCAGAGTGAAACCGACACAAATAAGTATAAGGAAGACCGGTTGATCATATACAACCTGCTGGGTAAACTTTACCTGGAGCAAGGATTGACCAGCAGGGCCCTCGAATACGGGCAAAGGTCGCTACACCTTTTAGAAGATTGCCCGGTCAACATGCAAGCGCCGGTGACCTATAACATACTGGGAGAAATTTATACGAGAATCGGGCAGTATAAAGAGGCGATCATGTACCTGGAAAAAGCGATAGGCATTTGCAAAAAATCTGGCGCACTGGATAATGAAAAGGATGCATTGCAAACACTGAGCATGACGTACCAGCAAATGGGGCAACCCGGCAAGGCGCTTGCGGCGTATAAAAATTTCATAGCTGTACGCGACAGTGTGTACAGCCTGGATAAGGCGAAGGAAATAACGAGGCATGAACTCACCGCTGACTTTACCGAAAAACAAGCTGCCCTGACCGCGGAACAGGATAAAAAAAATGCAATTCAAAAAGCCGTGATGGATCTCACGATAAAGAAACAACATTTCGCCTACGTCGTATTCACGGTGATACTACTGCTGCTGCTGGTAGTTGGTGTGCTGCTGTACAACAGATTTAAACTGAGGGAAAAGCTGGAGATGCAGATGGCGATAACAGGAGAGCGGAGCAGAATAAGCTCTGAAATGCATGATGACCTTGGATCGGAATTGTCTAAAATATCGCTGCTGAGCGAAATAGTGAAGGACAATTTTTCGGGTGCAAACTCGCAATCTCACCTGGACAACATTTCCAAATCGAGCCGGGAACTGCTGGACAAGATGGGAGAGATCGTGTGGTCGCTGAACAACAAATACGATACGCTTGAGAGCCTTATGATCTACATACGCAGATATGCAATGGAGTATTTCGGATCGACAAATATCAGGTGCACGATCAATATGCCGGACCATTTTCCAGCGGCGGTCATTGAAGGTGAGCTACGCAGGAACATATTTCTCGCCGTAAAGGAAGCACTCCATAATGTATTAAAACACTCGGGCGGGGACATGGTGACGATCAATGTGACAATTGACGAGCGACTAATAAACGTGAACATACGTGACAATGGCGTAGGCATAGACGAGGGCACAGTTTCAGCGTTTGGCAACGGACTGAATAATATGAAGAACAGGATAATGCAGGTAAGAGGCCAGTTCGTGATAAAAAATGAAAAGGGAACGGTGCTTAACTTCAGTTTTCCCTTACCAAACTGACGGGCATACCCATAAGTGGTTATTCCGATATTTATTGTGTAACGTACTTTTGACTTTTGATCTGTATGGATACTATAGAGGTTGCGATAATAGAAGACAATGACGATATAAGAGCAGCACTGAGCGCGCTGATCAACGGCACACATGGCTTCAAATGTGTGCATACCTACAGCAATGGCTTTGACGCAATCAAGGACCTGCCAGAGCAATCGCCGAATGTGGTGATGGTGGATATTAACATGCCGGGAATGACGGGCATAGAATGTGTAAAGAAGCTAAAAGGGCAGATGCCTGGTACGCAATTTATGATGGAGACCGTGTATGAGGATGATGATAATATTTTTAAGGCCCTGCGGGCAGGCGCCAGCGGTTATATACTAAAAAAGACGCCTGCGGCGAAAATGCTGGAGGCCATAACAGAACTGCATAACGGCGGATCGCCGATGAGTGCGGAAGTGGCGCGGCGCGTGGTGTCTGCGCTACAGGACAAAAACAAAAGCAGCCCGGAAGAAATTCTTACGGACCGGGAGCGCGAAGTGCTAAAACTGCTGACGAAGGGTTTCATTTACAAAGAAATAGCCTCAGAAATAAATGTAGAATATGAGACGGTGAAAAAGCACATCCAGAATATATACTCGAAACTACATGTGCAAAACAAGGTAGAAGCCATAAACAAGGTTTTTCCGAAGTAGCCCGCTCAACACCCGAAATACAGCACCGCATTCAATTTTCGCAGCGCGAAAGAGCCGAGCCAAGAGCCTGGCCTAGGGCCATGCTATATTTCTGAGGCGGGAGGAAATGGGTATACCCATAAATGGTTATTGACGGCAGGCCTTAGCCAGTGTAAGTTTGTATCGTTTTTAAACAGTAACCATACTTCCGGAAAGTATAAAGGAACAGGCTGAAAATCCTCAAAAAAAGTAAGCACCCGGCAACCGAAAAGGGAACGAGTAGGTATAACCATAAACATTATTGCAAATGACCTCGCGGGGCATGTCCTGAAAAGGAGTGTCATGCCCGAGGTGCACCAAGAATGAAATACTCAACAAATTATTTAACCAATTAAAAAACTAGAAAATGAAAAATCTAATATTATTTATGGTGTTTTATTTAAGTGCTGTGTATGCACATGCACAAGTGGCACCGATATCGGGCCCGAGCACGGTATGCGTTGGCTCGTCTATTACGCTGACCGATGCGGTAACAGGAGGCACCTTTATGAGCTCTGACGTATCCATTGCCACGGTGAACCCCAGCGGCGGAGATCTGCATGGCATTGGAGCAGGCATAGCCACTATTACTTACAACTTCCCGACAGGAGGCTTTGTGACCCACCCTGTAACGGTAAACCCGCTGCCGCCGGCTATTACCGGCATACTGACGGTTTGTACCGGTATGACAACGGCTCTTTCGGACGCGGCGGCCGGGGGTACCTGGAGCAGCAGCTCGCCACCATGCGCAGCCGTAAGTGCGGCCACAGGAGTAGTTACAGGTGTCTCGGCACCCTGCACATCGATAATTACCTATACACTGGCAACAGGATGCCAGACCACATCAGTCGTTACTGTAAACCCGTCACCAACAGCGATAGCGGGTTCGTTAGTTATTTGTCCCGGAACCGCCAATACCCTTTCGGATGGTGCTATGGGCGGTATATGGACCAGCAGCAACACCGGGTGTGCGACCGTCGGACTTACTACAGGTGTCGTAACCGGCACGTCGGGACCATGCACGTCAACAATAACCTACACACTGCCAACCGGCTGTTACTCTACCGTGATCATAACCATAAACCCTGTGCCAACGCTCTCATCGTCCCTTACACCTGCGGCTACCTGCAGCGGTGTACTATTCAGCTATCCGGCAGCGAGCTCGTCACCAGGAACAACTCTTAACTGGACAAGGGCAATAGTACCCGGCATCAGCAATCCCAGTGCATCAGGCGCGGGCAACCCGAATGAAGTGCTGATCAACACCACTACCTTGCCGGTAGCGGTTACTTATGTTTATACACTGAATGCCGGCGGATGCATTAACACCCACAATGTAATTGTGACCGTGAACCCTGCCCCTGCAAACATAACAGGCGTACTCAATTTCTGTGCCGGAACCACAACCACACTCTCTGATGCAACGCCCGGAGGCATATGGAGCAGCAGCAATACCGACTGTGCAACCATAACCGCAGCAGGCGTGGTATCAGGTATGTCGGGGCCATGCTCGAGTACGATCACATACTCATTTCCTGCGACAGGGTGCAGCACAACAGCAACCGTAAACGTAACGCCCGGACCCAGAAAACATACCGTATTCGGCGGCGGCAGCTATTGCCCCGGTTCTCCATGTCCTGACGTTCGCTTAGACACGGCAGACATAGGAATCAACTACCAATTGTATTGCGGCGGCGTACCCGTAGGCGCTACCCTGGCGGGCGCTGGCCCAACGCTCGATTTTGGCGCGCAATGCAGTGACTGTGTGTATACCATCGTTGCTACCGATGCTGTAAGCGGCTGCACAAGCACAATGACAGGCAGCGCAACTGTGACCAAACTAACGGCGTGCACGATAACAGGCGTGACCAGCCTCTGCGTGGGTGACAGCACTGCGCTGAGCGGATGCACCGGCTGCACCTGGATCAGCACGATAACCACCATCGCCAGCGTGGGCATATGTACCGGCGTCGTGACCGGCATAGCGGCAGGCGTAACAAATATCAGCTACGTATCATCGGGTGGATGTCTTTCAGTCGTTCCCGTTACCGTAAACCCTGCACCGACCGCATGCTTAGTGACCGGTGGCGGCAGCTATTGTGTTGGGCAGCCATGTCCACACATCTTCCTGAACTGCTCACAGATCGGCACAAGCTACCAGCTGTACCTTGGTGCTGTTGCTGTTGGCGTACCCGTTGCGGGCACAGCCGCATCAATTGATTTTGGCGCACAATGTGTGGCAGGCTCATATACTATAACTGCGACCAACCTCACAACCGGTTGTTCACGGACAATGCCGAACAGTGTAACTGTCACGATACTTCCGTTGCCGGCAGCCTTCCCGGTTACAGGCGGCGGCAGCTATTGCGCCGGTTCTGCCTGTCCTCACATTGGATTGAGCGGTTCACAGACCGGCGTAAATTACAGCCTGATGTGCGGCAGCACCGTGCTATCCGTTGTTTCCGGTACAAATGCGCCGATAGATTTCGGCATGCAGTGCGGCTCGTGTGTTTATACGGTGATCGCCACAAATGTTGCTACCGGATGTACCAACACGATGACGGGAAGCGCCACAGTGACTATCGCCCCGGCACCTGCAGATATCACGGGCACACGCACTATATGCCCCAGTGATGTAACTGTGCTTGCGGACGCAAGTGCGGGTGGGACCTGGAGCAGCAGCTCACCATCATGCGCTACTGTGGACTTTGTGACCGGCGTTGTAACCGGCTTGACAGGCCCATGTACGTCTATTATCACCTACACGCTGCCATCGGGCTGCACAGCGACAGCAACTGTGACCGTAGTACCAGTACCTGCCGTACACGCCACATTGGGCGGCGGCAGCTATTGTGCCGGCCAGCCATGTCCGCATATACTGCTGGATACAACCGAAACAGGTGTTAGCTATCAACTATACTGCGGCAGCACAGCCGTAGGTGTACCAGTACCCGGAACAACAGGTTCCACGCTTGATTTTGGCGCAGCATGCACGGCGTGTGTTTACACAATCGTTGCATCGAACCCTGCTACAGGCTGCAGCAGCCAAATGGGCGGCAGCGCAACCGTCAGTGTCAACCCACTGCCGGCGGTATACAGTGTGACAGGCGGCGGCAGTTATTGCGGCGGATCATGCCCGCACGTTGGCCTGAACGGATCACAGACAGGAGTAAATTACCAGCTTATGTGCAGCGGAGCCGCAGTGACCACACTTGCAGGCACCGGCGCTCCTCTTGATTTCGGAGCGAAGTGCAGCTCTTGTACCTATACGGTAGTTGCAACTAATGCCGTTACAGGCTGCACCAATACCATGACCGGAAGTGCAGCAGTGACAATGACAACACCATGTGTGATCACCGGAGCCAGCAGCATTTGCGTAGGAACTACAACAACACTGTACGGCTGTACAGGATGTACCTGGTCGAGCAGCAATGTAAGTATAGCAACTGTAGGCGCCTGCACAGGCGTTGCCGGCGGGGTATCAGCTGGCGTAGTGGTACTCACCTACACCTCTTCAGCGGGTTGTGTTTCCACATTTACAATGACCGTAAACCCTTTGCCAACAGCCTGTACCGTAACCGGTGGCGGCGGATATTGCAGCGGCCAACCATGCCCCGCATGTCCGCACGTGGGCCTGGGCTGCTCACAGGCAGGGGTAACCTACCAGTTGTACTGCGGCAGCGCAGCGGTAAGTTCCCTGCTGGCAGGAACGGGCGCGTCTCTCGATTTTGGTATGCAATGCGCTTCATGCGTTTATACGATAAAGGCGAACAACCTGATCAATGGCTGCAGCAATACAATGACGGGAAGCGTGTCGGTATCGAGCACGGCGCCTTGCACAATAACAGGTACGCACACAATGTGTGTAGGCCACACTGCGACATTCAGCGCAGCGCCCTGCACGGGAGGAACCTGGAGCAGCAGCACACCAGCAACTGTGGCAGCTACTACAGGAGGTGTTGTGACCGCGATCGCAGCAGGAACTGCTACTATCAGCTACCTGAATGCAGGAGGCTGTACCAGCACGTTTACTGTAACGGTAAGCGCAATGCCCGCAACACCAACAGTAGGTTGCGGAGGCGGAAGCGTATGTACCGGAGGAACAGTGACCTTGACAGGGTCGCCAGTAGCACCCGGAGACAACTTTTACTGGATGCCGCTTTCTGTACCGGCAGGTACCGGGCCGTTTGGCACGTTAAGCAGCGCATACACCAATCCAACAACCTTTACAGGAACCGGATCGGGCGTGCAATATATTACCTATGTGGTGTATAACGGATGCGGAACAAGCACCGTAACCACCGCAGTATCTGTAAATGCGTTGCCGGCAATAACAGGATCTTCGCACAAAATATGTGTAGGCCAGGCACTGACATTAAGCAACAGTGCCGGCGCGGGCAACTGGTCATGCTCACCTGCCGGTGTTGCGAGCCTGAGCCCGACATCGGGAAGCTCCTTTACGAATGCAACAGGGGTTTTGTCCGGCGGAGCTGCAACCATTACCTATACCAGTCCATCAGGCTGCCAGGCCACGTGGACGGTAACCGTTAATGGCGCACCAAGTATATCGCCAACGACGGTAAACGGATGCCCCGGCACAACTGCCACCCTGACCGGCAGCACAGCCGGTGCATGGAGCATAACAGGCGGCGGTCATGCGACACTGCCATCACCGCTGCCATCGGGTACGACTGCTATTGTGAGCTTAGTGAACGGCGGCACTGACGTAGTTACGTTGACCAGCGCTTCGACCGGCTGCCAGGCCACTATGACGGTAAATGTGTACCCTGCATCAACCATATCCGGATCGTCAACCGTGTGCATGGGTTCTTCAATAACCCTGACAGGCTCGGGTGGCGGTACCTGGGGCATATTGCCAACAACTCATGCCACCATATCGGCGGCGGGAGTGGTAACAGGAACAACTACATCGGGCGGCCCGTATACCGTAACTGTAACCTATACCAACAGCCACGGTTGCCAGGCACAAAAAGTAGTAACTGTGGATGCAGTGCCGGGCGCCGGAACAATAACAGTTCCACCATCATGCGACCTTTGCGCAGGCGGCACAATTACGTGCACCAATGCAACGAGTACGCCGACAGGTGTATGGTCTCTCTCAGGCTGCTCGTTCGGCACGCTGACAACCACGTCGGCGACAACTGCTGACCTGCATACATCGAGCTGGGGCTCGTCACCGGCTTCACAGTTATGCACCGTGACCTATACCGTACATAACTCGTGCGGTACACATACAACGACCAAGTCTGTGACGATCAACAGTTGTGCACACAAGGGCGCACCTGCAGGCGCAGCCGCACCGGTGAAACCAGGTATGGAGCTGAAGGTGTTTCCGAATCCTAACCAGGGGACATTTACGGTAAAGCTGCAATCGGACACCAACGAACCTGCAGAAGTTAAAATATCCAATGCAATAGGTGAAACAGTAAAAAAGTATACGACGACAACTAACAGTGAAGATGAAATAAACATAAAGAGTGTGCCCGGCATTTACTTAGTGACCGTAACTACGGCACACGGAAGTGAAGTGTCGCGGGTGGTAGTGCAATAGACAAGTTGTTATTTACTGAATGAATAGCTGCCGGGTATTATATCCGGCAGCTATTTTTTGTGGATGTCCGGGAAGCGGCTGACGCGGCTATCTCTTTTTTAGGGTCGGCGCGGAGTTGAAGCACATAAATCGTGGAGCATAGAGTTGTCAGGCGGGCACGGAAGCCATAGAGAAATATGCGTGAGGCGACGCCAACGTTTATTGGTCTTGTGATCATTTCTGTACTTCTTCTATGATTTTGAGCATGGACTCGCCAATAATCTCGTAAACCGCAACATCTTCGTTGGCTCCTTGTTTTTGAGGCGGAGGCAATTTTCGATCATAGGTGTCCCGTGCCGGAACTACAGCACCGCTTATATGCAACAAGGCATAGCCCGGAGCAGTCGCGTTAGAGTTAACGAATACCTCGTTCGTGAAAGAGCCGATCTCTTCTCCGGCTGCATAGGTAACGGTTATGAGCCCCGACTTTCCGGGTTTTATTGGTTTTTTGGGGAAATCGATACGTATCCGGCACCCTTGTTTCAGGCTATCATTTTGTATACCCGTAATAATGAGAGGTTGGTCACCAGAATTCTTAAATCCAAATTCATTAGGCTTAGAATCGTATCCAATCCATTCCAAAC
>CAYNGS010000059.1:0-10200 GCA_964396625.1 uncultured Flavipsychrobacter sp. | reverse complement strand
TTGTGATGGCTGCGGCCCGGCCCGCAGCGGCAACCGGTGTGGGGCCCATATCTCCGGTGAAGAGGAAACGCCAGTAATGTGAAGTGGTCGGCACTGTATAGGTACCGGTATAAACAAACTTTTTGATACCCGGAACCGGAGACGCAGGATCGGTGCACTGAGTAATTGTACCAGCGCACACCGGTGTGATTTCCAGCCCACCGGCCGGCGGCTGTATCGCGAGAGTCAATGTTGTAACGTAAGTGTTGACGTTGAAAACGCATATGGCTGGTGTGGCCGATGGTAGTGTTGAGAATGCGGATGAGCTTGCGGGACCGCAATCTCCGTATGCAATTAGCGTAACAGTATAATCATTTGCAGTTCCGGCCACATGGGTATAGTATAAATCCATACCCACGATGTGCGACGCATATGAACCAATACTCGCAAAGAGTAACAAAAGCGAAAAATAAACGCTCTTGATACAATAGGATAGAGGAATTTTCATAATATATGATTGGTTATTCATATGCAAGATATGCTTAAGGATTTATTTTTGCAAGGAATTTTTACAAAAATAATGAATAAATATTTTTAAATGCAAAACCGTTCAAATATTATTATCTCCTGATTAATAAATCAATGATAAAAAAGGTAATAAAAGAAAATATTGTAATAAAATGAAGGTCGAAATTCATGTAAAATAAGACTAATTTTGCACGCTTTAAAGGGTCACCATGGGAATATTCGACAAGCTATTTAAACGTAACAAAGAACAGCAGGAGCAGAAGGAAGCACTGGATCAGGGACTAAAAAAAACAAAGGAGGGTTTTTTTTCGAAGCTAACGAAGGCGATAGCAGGCAAGGATAAAGTGGATGAGGAGGTGCTTGATGAAGTGGAGAATGCCCTTGTGAGCGCTGATGTAGGCGTTGATACAACGGTGGCGATTATAGACCGGATAGAAAAAAGGGTAGCCCGCGACAAGTACCTGGGCACCACTGAGCTCAACCGGCTGCTGCAGGAAGAGATCATGAATATTCTAACCGAGGCGCCGTCGAATGAATTTGCAACATTCGATGTTCCCCGGGGAAAAAAGCCATATGTGATACTGGTAGTGGGTGTGAACGGGGTGGGAAAGACGACCACAATTGGCAAGCTCGCATACAATTTTAAGAAAAACGGTAAGCAAGTTTTGCTTGGGGCTGCTGATACGTTCAGGGCAGCGGCTGTGGACCAGCTCACCATCTGGAGTGACAGGGTGGGTGTGCCGATTGTAAAAAAGGAAATGGGCAGCGATCCGAGTTCGGTGGCTTTTGATACGGTGCAGAGCGGCATTGCGAGGGAATCGGATGTGATCATCATTGACACCGCGGGGCGGCTGCATAATAAAGCCTACCTGATGGATGAGCTCGGCAAGATCCACCGTGTGATAAAAAAGAAAATGCCTGATGCGCCACACGAGGTGCTGCTGGTGCTGGACGGCAGCACGGGCCAGAATGCAATAGAGCAGGCAAAACATTTTACGGCTGCAACGGATGTAACAGCCATCGCCATCACCAAACTTGACGGTACTGCAAAGGGAGGAGTGGTACTTGCAATCGCTAACCAATTTAAGATACCGGTGAAGTACATAGGTGTGGGTGAGAAGATGGAAGACCTGCAGATATTCAACAAAGAAGAATTTGTTTACAGCCTGTTCAGTTTAAACGCCAATTCATAAACATCGAACTATCTCCTGCACGCGGGATGTTTTTTAAGTTTGCGATTCAGATACTATAGCAATTCATGACAAAAGAAGAGGCCATAAAAGATCTGCGGCAGATACCGGGAGTAGGCATGTCCATTGCCAATGACCTGTGGAACATAAATATAAAAAGTGTTGCGCAACTAAATGGGAAAGACCCAGAGAAGCTGTATGAACTTTCGAATGCACACGCTGGCGCAGTGCAGGATCGGTGCGTGCTTTACATATTCCGCTGTGCCGTTTACTACGCTGAAACGCCCGCAGGGGAAAGAGATCCGGAAAAACTGAAGTGGTGGAACTGGAAGGACCTAAAGGCCAAGCAATTTCATTAACTCAACGACACCCTGCGTTGCCGGCATTTCTATAGGTATCATATTGGCATAGCGGCTAACGGTCGGGATCTTTTTGTCAATCACATATTTGGTTACTTTTTCTTTCACATAATCTACAAGTCCGGCGGCAGGATATACGGCTAGCGATGTGCCGATGAGTATAAAAATATCAGCCTCGTACATGATCGGAATTGCTTCCTCGATCATAGGCACCGGCTCCTCGAACCAAACCACGTGAGGACGGAACTGGCTACCGTCATCGGCGGTGTGGCCGAGTTGTATATCATCTTTAATGCTGTAAAATTTATGCGGGTTTTCATCGCTGCGCATCTTTATGATCTCGCCATGAAGGTGCAACACTTTTTGCGAGCCGGCCCGCTCGTGCAGGTCGTCGATGTTCTGGGTAACGATGGTTACGTCGAAATGTTTTTGGAGGGCAGCGAGCGCGTCGTGCGCGGCATTGGGCTGAGCAGCCAGCACATCCTTGCGGCGCATGTTGTAAAAGTCGAGCACCAGCTGAGGGTCCCGGCGCCAGGCGCGAGGGGTGGCCACATCTTCAATATTGTAGCCCTCCCATAACCCATCGCTATCCCGGAACGTTTTCAGGCCGCTTTCAGCACTTATGCCTGCACCGGTGAGAACGACTAGTTTTTGTTTTGGCATGGAAAGGAAAATTTATCAGGGTGCAGGTTGCATCATCTTCTCTCTCAGATGAGCCAGCATTTCGGTCGTCATCTTATCGAGATCAAATTCATTCTTCCAGCCCCAGTCGCTTCGCGCGGCGCTATCGTCAATGCTTTTTGGCCAGCCGTCGGCTATAGCCTGGCGGAAATCGGGATCATAGTCTATTGCGAAGTCAGGAATATGTCTCTGGATAGAAGCGGCTATTTCTTTCGGCGAAAAGCTCATCGCGGAGAGATTGTATGCCATGCGGGTCTTCAGGCTTTCGGCCGGCGCCTCCATCAGTTCAATCGTGCCGCGGATGGCGTCGTCCATGTACATCATGGGCAGGTAGGTGTTTTCGGAAAGGAAGCAGGTGTATTTTTTGTTCTTTAAGGCTTCGTGATAAATCTCAACGGCATAGTCCGTTGTGCCGCCGCCGGGCTCTGACTTCCAACTGATAAGGCCGGGGTAGCGGAGGCTGCGCACATCGAGCCCCCAGCGTTGGTTGTAGTACTGGCACCACAATTCGCCGGCATACTTGCTGACACCATACACAGTTCGCGGTTCGATGATCGTTTTCTGGGGTGTTTGTTCGGCCGGAGTTGTGGGCCCGAAGACAGCGATGGAACTTGGCCAGTATATCTTAGTCAGCTTCTCCTGCACGGCCAGATCAAGAGTATGAAGCAAGCTCTGCATGTTTATCTCCCACGCCTTATGCGGTGCTTTCTCGCCGGTTGCTGAGAGGAGCGCAGCAAGCAAGTATATCTGGGTAATGCCTTCCTTCTTCACCAGGGCGTGTGTGCCTGCTACGTCCATGGCATTCAATATGGCATAAGGTCCGTTGTTTTTCAGAAGAGGGTGCGCTTCCTTTATATCAGAGGCAACTACATTGCCTTCGCCATAAAGCTTGCGCAGCGCCAATGTCAGCTCTACACCTATCTGTCCGCCTGCGCCTATAATGAGAATTTTTTCCTGTTTCATTGGTAAGTTAAAAGTCAAAAGTTATAACCAAAAAGCAATGGCCGGTAGTAGTGTGTTAGTTTGCTGAGTGATCGCGGATCATCTTAATAAAGTCATCGAACAAATAGCGGCTGTCGTGTGGGCCGGGGGTTGCCTCGGGGTGATATTGTACTGAGAATGCGGGGCGGCCTTTCATTCTTATCCCTTCTATGGATCCATCGTTCAGGTTCAGATGGGTTACTTCAACCACTTCGCTCTTCCGTATTGATTCCGGGTCCACACCAAATCCGTGGTTTTGTGTGGTGATCTCGGACCTGCCGGTTACGAGATTCTTTACCGGGTGATTGAGGCCACGGTGACCATGGTGCATTTTAAACGTGGGGATATCGTTTGCGCGTGCCAGCAACTGGTGCCCAAGACAAATGCCGAAAAAAGGCTTGTTGGTGGCAAGAATATCTTTCACTGTTTTTACGGCATAGTCCATAGATGCAGGATCGCCCGGTCCGTTTGAAATAAAATAGCCGTGCGGATCAAATTCTTTCAGTGTTTCAATGCTTGTTTTGGCAGGGAATACCTTTAAATAAGCATTCCTGTCTGCGAGGCACTGCAGTATTTTTATTTTCACTCCATAGTCCATCACAGCAATGCGGATAGGTGCATCAGGCGAACCGACGGTGTAAGCTTCTTTTGTGGAAATCTGCGAAGACAGTTCCAGACCTGCCATATCCGGTACTTTGGCCAGAGCAGCCTCAAGGCTTTTCTGGTCGGAAAGATCGGTGGAGATAATACAGTTCATTGCGCCTTTGCTGCGGATGTGCTGCACGAGGGCACGGGTATCTACATCGTATATAGCAACGATATTGTTTTTTACGAGATAGTTCTCAAGACTATCGTTAGCGATCATGCGGGAATATCGATACGCCACGTTCTTACAGATAAGCCCGCTGATCTTTATGGAGTCGCTCTCCACGTCCTCGTTTTTTACCCCGTAGTTGCCTACGTATGCATTGTTCATAATAAGCACCTGCCCGGTATAGGAGGGGTCGGTAAAGACCTCCTGGTAGCCGGTCATTCCTGTATTGAAGCAGATCTCGCCCCCGGCGGTCCCTTTTGCACCAAAAGATTTCCCCTTGAATAATGCACCGTCCTGAAGCAGCAGCCAGGCTGGAGAAACTATATTAGTTTGAGTCATTGAAAAAACAAATTGTGCAAATGTAAGTTTAATTGCGCAATGGCTCAATACCTTAATGTCCAAATTAATATGTCGTACCCTGTAAATTGGGATAAGTTGTGGAAATCTCAGCCGGGTATGTTTTGCGACGTAAGTTTTCTTTTTGAATTCGCCTCGCGATTATACTGCCTGATCTTGGAGTATTTGATGAAGGTGGCGTAGGCCGACAGCCTGCAGATCACAAAACCGTAAAAACCATCGAGGAAACCGCGCTTAATAATGAACTCATTGAAGAAATGCCATTTTGGAGATCCCCACACCTGGAATAGTGTCGTGTCCTTGCCGGCCTCCACTGCAGCCCTGGCGGCCAGTTCGCTATATTTTTCAATTTTTTTAAGATGCTCGGCCAGCGACCTGAAGCTGTAATGCAGTATGTCACCTTTTAAACTGCCCACCTGTTCTTCGGAATTATTCAGACGCCAGTATTCATGCACTTTCATTTCTTCCCAACGTCCTTTTGTGCGATTATAGAGTCGGGTTTGCTTGTCGGGATACCATCCGCAATACCTGATCCACTTGCCGCAGTAGTTTGTGAGGCGCGACATCTGGTATACGTTGCTGTCCGGTTTTTTCTTTATCTCCAGTATGCTTTGCTGCAGTTCCGGGGTCAAGGTTTCGTCGGCGTCCAATGATAATATCCAATCGTGCGAGGCCTGTTGTGTGGCGTAGTTCTTTTGTTCGCCGTAGCCATCGAATTGGTGGGTAATGACCCGGGCATTGTGCTCACGGGCTATTAAAACGGTATTATCGGTGGAGAAACTGTCAACAATAATTATTTCGTCTACCACATCTTTTATCGAGTTAAGACAGCGCGCCAGGTTTCGTTCTTCATTATAGGTAATAATAACGCCGCTTATGCTAATCATTGATAAAAGTATGTCTGTTCAGAAGTCAAAAAAAGGAAAATAGAATGATGGAATGATGTGCTGCCGTCAGGAAAAAAAGTGCGGCAAAAAGTTCACGAAAGCAGTTTTTGTCTTAATAAAAATTCGAGCTGCTCATTAGACAAACTGAGTTTATAATTCATTTCTTTTTCTTCCATTTTTTGTTTGTACACTTCGTATGCCCTGTTGATCGTCATTTCGAGTTCATCTTCATTCCATGGTTTGGTGAGATAATGAAAAATCTTGCCTTTGTTTATCGCATCAATCACCGCCCCCATATCTGTGTAACCTGTAAGTAAAATTCTTATCGGATCGGGAAACTCATCTAAAATACTTTCCAAAAACTCGACGCCGGTCATTTGCGGCATTCGCTGATCAGTGATAATCAGGTTGATTTCTTTATTGTGCAAAATCTTGATCGCCTCCTCTCCACTTATGGCCGTATAGATATTATATTTTATACGAAATAAGGCTTTAAAAGAGACAAGATTATTTAACTCATCATCAACGTATAATATATTTATTTTATCATTCGACATAAATATACATGCAAGTTAAGAAATTTATTGATTACAAGTTACCCGTGCAACATTGTAAAAATAAAACCTTATTATTACAGTCCAAATGAAAAAGGGCAATATTCATATATTTTATATTTACATTAAATTTATCTAATTTTGTTTGTATATTTATCCTTTGTTCTAACTATATAACATTACTTGTTTTTTGGAACCTGTAAAATTAGTTATAAAAGCATTCAGAGCGCCAGACGACGTTGATTCATGCCATAGGTACGTAGAAGGCCATTCAAAAGTACTGAGGATTTACGGCATCACCATGATCACCTCTGCAAAGGCTGTGTGGACAGATGATCCGAATACCTACGTAATACTCGTGGAGTCGGAAAACGGGGAGAAAACATATGGCGGAGCGAGGATACAAATAGCGGGCGGTGCATTTCCTTTGCCCATTGAAGATGCGTTAACAAAATTCGACAGCAACATACATAAACTGGTACAAGACCTGGTGCCGGCGGGTACAGGTGAGCTTTGCGGGTTGTGGAATTCGAGGGAAGTGGCCGGGCTTGGTATCGGCAGTATATACCTGAGCAGGGTCGGGGTGACGCTGGCTATGCAACTAAAATTAAATACACTTTTTGCGCTATGTGCGCCAGCCACGGTAAAAAACGCTAACAGGGTTGGGTTTCTTGTAGACGAACGACTGGGTGATAAGGGCACTTTTTACTACCCGAAGGAAGGGCTTGTGGCGACCGCAGTTTTTCTCCAGGATGTGCTCACTCTTTCTACAGCAAATCCTGATGAGCGGGAACGAATATTGGAATTAAGGTCCTTTCCGCAGCAACGAAAAACAGAACTTGGCCCCCGGGATATTCCTCTTGAAATTGATTACAACCTTATTCTTACAAATTTGTAATTTGGCAGCCGGAATGATCTTATCATTTCGTAAAACAGGTTGCGGTTATGGATGCTCAGTTTCACAAGTTGATAGAAAAAAACGTTAAAACACGCGAAATATATAAACCGGAATTTTTCAGGCTGAAAAATGAAAGTGACAAAAAAAGATTTAATGATCTGATCGGTTCCACAAATGTCTTTCTGAATGACGAGATATATGATCAGTTGAAGGAGCTTGTTAAAAGCCGCAATCCCTCCATTACCATTGAAGCCGGTGATTATCCAAAATTGATCGAGCAGCACCTTGCCGGATGCCCCCTGGAGGAATATGGCGTGTGGGTCTATTATCCATGGAATAATGTTGTTGCGCATACGTTTGAGGAGGATGAGTTCGTAGAAATGCGCACGAGCAGGAATCAGTATAAAATCACGAACAGGGAGCGCGAAATTCTTGCGAAAAAAAAGGTTGGCGTGATAGGTTTGTCGGTAGGGCAATCTGTGGCGGTAACAATGGCTATGGAGCGGACCTGCGGAGAGCTGAGGCTGGCTGATTTTGATGTGCTGGAGCTGACTAACCTGAACCGCATTCGTACCGGTATCAGGAACCTGGGGCTGAAGAAAGTGATCTCTGTAGCGCGCGAAATTGCAGAGGTTGATCCTTATCTTAAAGTGGTTTGCTTCCCGGATGGCATCACCGATGAAAATATCGACAACTTTTTTTGCGAGGGTGGTAACCTGGACCTGCTGATAGACGAGTGTGACGGACTGGACATTAAAGTGCTTTGCAGGATCAAGGCCAAGGGATATAAAATTCCGGTGGTGATGGAAGCCAGTGACCGCGGAACGATAGACGTGGAGCGCTTCGACCTGGAGCCAACACGTTCGATACTGCATGGATACATAGACCACCTCGATACATCGAAGATAAAGGACCTGAAAACGAACGAAGAAAAGATACCGTACCTGCTTCCGATTGCAGGCAGCGAAACGTTGTCGAAGCGGGCGAAAGCATCGATGGTGGAGGTAGGGCAGAGTATAACCACATGGCCGCAATTGGCCAGCGCGGTGACACTTGGCGGGGGGCTGGTTACCGATATCTGTCGCAGAATCTTCCTTGATGAGTTTCACGACTCCGGCAGGTACTTTATAGATATCGAAGAGCTCATCTGCGACAAGAACAAGCCGGCAGAACCACCGCACCAGGTTAAGTTTACAGACGGTGTTACGGATGGCGAAATGAATGCACTTATAGGTGCGGCGAACCTTAAGTCATTGCAGGGACAATCGGACTTGAGCAGGGATGTAGTGAAACAACTGGTGCAGTCGGCCATAATGGCCCCTACGGGTGGTAATGCGCAACCATGGAGGTGGAAATACCATAACTGCAACCTTTATCTTTTCATGAACTCGGAATACGAGCCGAAGCTGGTTGACTATAAAAACACGGCCTCTTATTTAGGCCTGGGCGCTGCAACAGAGAACCTGGTACTAAAGGCGCACGAGTTGAACCTCGGTGTAAAGATCGAGAAATTCCCACTGGGTGAAAACAGCAATATGGTGTCTGCGTTCCGTTTTTTTGATATAAAAAATTCAGACGGTGTTGATGGGCTGGAGGCACGCGTTGCGGATGATCTTACCGCTTCAATTCCGGATCGTATCGTGAACCGGAAAGTGACACCACGACAGGTGATAGGAGATGAGAAGCTGGAAAAACTGGTGAACGCTGCGCGGAGCGTGCCCGGCGCGGATCTAAGGTTTGTGACAAACAGTAACGATATTGCGGTTTTAAGTGACATCATTGGCAAGGCCAACCGGATAAGAGTAATGGACAAGAAGGGGCACCTGGAGTTCATGGCCGAAATTAAATGGACCGAAGCCGAGGCGCAGAAAACGAAGAAAGGTATAGATATTAACTCACTGGGGCTTACCGCCGGGCAGTTGGCGGGCTTCAATATGGTGAAGGACTGGCAGGTGGTTGAATACCTGAACAAATGGCAGGGTGGGTCTGCGCTGGAACGACTGACACGAAAGAGCGCCAATGCTGCGTCTGCGATAGGATTAGTAACGATGCCATCATTTGGCGTAAATAGCTTTTACGAAGGGGGCAGGGCTGTGGAACGCGTGTGGCTGACGGCGACAAAAGAAAAGATAGCGTTCGGGCCGTTGAGTGTTTCCACGTTTTTGTTTGGCCGCTACTTACACGACGGGCCGGAGTCATTTCCGGAAAATGTGGCGCATGAACTAGGTGAACTGAGAAAAGAATTTCGGAGAATATTCTCTATAAATGATAATTTTGGTGAGATATTGATGTTCAGGATATTTATTTCGGAACCCGCTGACAAGCGCTCATTGAGAGCGCCCGTAGAAGAAGTACTATCTTTTTAGTCGGAAAAAATAATAAGGACCCGGTGATGAGTGACAAAGTGCAGACCAGCGGCGCCAGCGCACCTGGAAAATAAACAGGAGATAGAGAAATTGGTTTATTTTATGGCTTTGAATTCTACAACGATTCATGAGATTTAAGATAGTATACTGCATTTTTGTTTTATCGGTTTTTTTTAGTGGTAACCTGCTGGCGCAGGACACGGTGATCTACGCTATTCCCGGCGAGAATATAGCTATCGGAAATAAAGTTCAGTTACTGGAAGACAAAAACAGCGACCTGACGCTGGACCAGGTACTGCAGTCAAAAGACTTTAAGTCAAGTGGTCAGGATGTACCGAATTTGCAGATCACAAAATCTTCCTTCTGGGTAAAATTTTATGTAAGGAATCTGACAGATGCCAGGCTGGCATTGGAACTTGAATACCCTACCATTGACAGTGTCACATTCGTAACATTGAAACCAAATGGTGATAAGGCTATTGTAAGAACCGGAGAATTTGTGCCGTACTACAAGCGGGAATACAAGCACCAGAATTATATTTTCGATCTTGATGTGCCGCAGGGGCAGGCGACGGAATTCCTGATCAAGGTTGGGGCATCTGAGCA
>CAYNGS010000058.1:1421-10268 GCA_964396625.1 uncultured Flavipsychrobacter sp. | reverse complement strand
CCCACTATGTGCTGGACATCAGGGAGGAGTTTGGCGATCATGTAGTTAACAATTTTGTTGAAGAATACATAGCCGGCCGCACACCCAACCCCTGTGTGTTATGTAATACCCACATTAAGTGGGCTGCCTTGCTGAAGCGTGCCAATTCTCTGAACTGCGACTACATAGCCACAGGTCATTATGTAAAAGTGCGTGAAGAAAACAGCCGTTTCGTGCTGTCAAAGGCGCGCGACCTCACAAAGGACCAAAGCTATGTGCTCTGGGGGCTCGGACAGGACTGCCTTTCAAGGAGCATCTACCCGCTGGGCGACTATCTGAAAACCGAGGTAAGACAGATAGCCGCTGATATGGGCTATAAGGAACTTGCCAATAAATCAGAAAGCTACGAGATATGCTTTGTGCCCGATAACGACTACCGCGGATTCCTAAAGCGAAATGTTGCCGGACTTGAAGAAAGAGTAAGCGGTGGCAACTTTGTTCTTGCAGACGGACAGATAGTAGGCAAACACAATGGCTACCCGTTCTATACCATCGGCCAGCGCAAAGGCCTCGACATTGCCCTCGGTAAACCGATGTTTGTCACCAATATACTGCCGGATACAAACACCGTGGTGTTAGGTGAGGCCCACGAATTGCAGCAAAATGAAATGATAGTGCGCGGGCTTAATATGATAAAATATGATAACATACCTGAAAATATGACTGCAGTTACTAAAATAAGGTATAGGGATCCAGGCATGGAAAGCATACTTGATCCCATCCAGGGCGGTGTTCATGTTCGTTTCCGGCATGCCGTGAACAGCGTGGCCCCCGGGCAGTCTGCCGTGTTTTACGAAGGCGATGATCTTATTGCCGGAGGCGTAATCCACAAAGAAGCCCTGGTTTTATAACCGGCTGTGGATAAAAAGTAAGCTGATATTATTTTCTTTTTGTACCTAATTTTAGCTATTTTCGTTTCTTTATTTATATTTACGTGAAATATCGGCAGTCGGAATCTTATGATTAAAAAGATTTTATCAAGGTTTATGTTGGTGGCCATTTGTTTTGTCGCCTTTTTTTCTTGCAAAAAGGTACACCAAAGCAGTGGGGATTGGACACGTAACTACTTCCCTTTAAAGTTTGGCAAGTACGTCACCTATGCCGTTGACTCCGTTTACTATTTTGGGTCGGCTGGTCTAAAGATCGAGGTGAAATCTCAAATGAAATATGTCATAACTGACACATTCACAGACTCAAAAAGGAGACTTTCTTATATAATGGATGTTTACTCGCGGCCTTACGATGGTGCTTTATGGGTACCCCACCGTGTTATTACCATCACCCCCACTACAACGCCTACATCCAGCCTGCTGTATACCCAGGATGGCACCCAATATGTAAAATTGATGTTCCCGATTGCCGAGGGCACAACCTGGCCGGGTAACCAGTATGCGCAATGGCAGGATACTTCATGGGCCTACCTGAAAAACTGGACTTACCAATACGACAGGGTACACCTGTCCTACTTCAACGGACTCGTGAACTTTGACAACACAGTTACGGTTTTGGAAGACAACGAAAATGTAAATTACCAGAACGTGGATTCGGCGGTTGCCGGATACAATACCTTTGCAAAAGAGGTTTACGCCTACAATGTGGGCATGATCTACAAAGAATGGACGCACACCACTTGGATCGACAGTGCTAAGAACCGGAGCGGATATAGTGTAGTTATGCAGGCTATTGACTATAATTAATGTTATGTGCAGGAAAGTAATAGGTGTTTGTGGCGTCGTTGCCTGCTTGCTTGGCTTTAGAGCTGATGCCGCCCAACAATTTGCTTACCAGGTTACCTTCACCGACAAGAACAATACACCTTACAGCCTCGGCAGCCCACTCGCTTACTTATCCCCACGGGCGCTTACCCGCCGCGTTTCGCAAAGCATAAGTCTCGACAGCACTGACCTTCCGGTAAACCCCGCATACATTGACAGCGTGCTTACCCTCACCGGGGGAGAGTTTCATGAGGCGTCCAAATGGCTCAACCTCTGCGTGGTACTTGTTCTCGACTCCAATCAGATTCATTCGCTCTACGGCAAATCCTACATCAGCAGCATAAAACTGGTCGGCTATTATTCGCCTGATATATTGCACAAGCCGGCAAAAAATACAGGGGGCGTATTGCCAATTACCGGTGCAAAAAAAACATCCTCTGCCGATGCCACTTACTTTGGCGCAACATGGAACCAGACACTGCTAACCAACGGAAATTATTTCTACGATCATGGCTTCCAGGGTAGCGGCATGTTGATCGCCGTGCTCGATGCGGGCTTCCAGGGCACAGACACGCATCCCGGGTTTGAAAGCTTAAGATCTTCAGGCCGGCTTGTTGACAAACATAATTTTACGCTTGCCTCAGAAAATATTTACGGCTACGACACACACGGCACAAGCGTACTTTCTACAATGGCCGGAGACGTTGCAAATACTTTTGTGGGCACTGCTCCTGCCGCATCATATGCATTGTATGTGACCGAAGATGACAGTTCCGAGCAGCCCATCGAACTGATAAACATGCTGTGCGCCGCAGAGCGAGCAGACAGCGTTGGAGCAGACGTTATTACAACCTCCTTGGGGTACAATACGTTTGACAACCCCGCATTCGACTTTGTTTTCGCCACAGACTTCGATGGCAAATCAACTACTGCTGCCAAAGCCGCCAACATCGCCACAAAAAAAGGCATCCTGTTTGTAGCTACCGCCGGAAACGAGGGTGGCGACTCGTGGAATATGATCCTTACTCCCGGCGATGCGGATAGCGCATTTACTATCGGGTCAGTACAGGTCGATGGAGTAAATGCTGCAAACAGTGGTTATGGCCCTAATGCCGCAGGCCAGGTCAAGCCAGATGTCTGCGGAATGGGTGCCCCCGCGGCCATCTTTACTGAAACCGCTTACACCTCGCAAGATGGCACTTCCTTCTCCACCCCACAGATAGCGGGATGGGCTGCCTGCCTTTGGGAAGCAAACCCCACCGCTACGCCATTCCAACTGAAGCAAGCGATAATAAGGTGCGCTAGTTCCTATGGCGCTCCCGGCACGCACATCGGCTATGGCATACCCAATTTTCCGTGCACCGAACAAATACTTGACGTAAAAGCACTACCAAATATCTCGAGAGCGAATTGGGTTAGCGCTGCTCCCAATCCTTTCACCGACGAAATAAAACTGACGGTGTCTCCCAATGCCAGCCAGGACGTAGATTTCACACTCACCGATATCACCGGCAAAACGGTCGCTTCATTGCGCCGGTTTTTGTATAGCGGTTACAGTTCCTCCGTTACATTTACTGTGCCTTCTCTCCCGGGTGGCATTTATATACTAAGAGCAGTTTCCGGCACACAGCAGCAGGTACTGAAAATGGAAAAACGTTAACCGTCACCTTATTCAAGACTTATGTTTTCATCCCCAGCCTCATAGGGCAGATAAGTGACAATGAACTGAAACATTTCATCGGTCGCCCTCATGCTTCCGTTGCGGTCACGCACCAACTGCGGCGGACTGAACGGATTATTCAGATTCTTCTTGGTATTATCATAAACACCCTCCGCCACTATCGTGCTACCCTTTGGCACTTTCACCATCTTCCGGAACGTATAAAAATACTGCCAGTTAAAGTCCCACCTCGGTATATAGATCAGCCTGATGGTGTCACCATTAGGTTGTAGTGCATAAGCCTTAAAGCTTTTCCCCAACAAGTGCATATGCGGGTTAATGGTCAGAATTGAAATATCTTCCGGCACAGTATACTTGCTGTATACCTGCTTTTCCGTATTTGGCTGTATGATCAGGTCGGGCAGCACCGGCGCATTTCCAAATGAACTTAGCGTACCCAGCTGAAACTCACGCACGGGCCGCCTGGGCGGTGTTTTGGCAAAAAAGATATTGATATACGAGCTGTCGGTTATGTCTTCTTTATTAGTGAACCCATAATGCAGGTCGTTCAAAAGAAACACACCTTTGCGCGGTAAAAAGTATCCTCCTATCCCATCAGGATATTTCTGGCCCTCGGCTCCCGGCAAATAATTTACCACAGACTTTTGCAGCAACGGATAGCTGCCATCGTCGTTCGGCAATCCTAACCGCTTAAATGCCTGCAGCAGCGTTGCAGTATCTTCTGCCATGTCCACAATTCGCTCGCCGGCAAAAACATCAGACTTTTTATCAAACTCATACTTCACCATATCACCGTTCACATGGTGCACAACATTGTGACGCCCAGGTACAAACTCAATAAGGCTGGCGAAGGTATCTGCCGGTAGCTCAAAAGGCACCTTGATCAGCAGAAATCTATCGTTGCTGTTTCCCTTTAAAAAAAACGGGGTTACCGGAATACGCATATCCGGCGTCCCTATCAGCGATCCTGATGGAAAGACTGGCAACGCAGGCATCTTATCTTTGGGCCCTTCGGGCGATCCCTCACTTGCCCATTTGTCCAGTATTTTTATTTCCCGGTTCGTAAGCGTCCGTTGCCCCACAAATTGCGTATAGTTCGGGTCGGCCGGCCACGGCGGCATGATCCGCTCCTTTACCACAAAGGCACATGCTCCGGCATTCTTCCTGGCATCCTCATAGGTAATCAACGCAAAGTGCGCGCTGCCACCTGGCCTGTGACAGATCGTACAGTTATTATACAATATCGGAGCAACATGCTCCGTAAAGGTTACGTTGCCGGGTACGCTGTCCTTATTGTTACAACTTGTGTATAACAATATGGCGCTGACTCCCGCATATAACAACCGGCGTTTATTCATCATCATCATTTTCTTCCTTCGACAATTTACCCAACAGTATACTTACATTAAGCTCGTAACCAAGCAAAATTATGATAGTATTGAGCCACACCCAAACCATGAATGCAATAAGGGTACCTATTGAACCATATATCTTGTTGTAGTTTATAAAGTGATTAACGAGGAAGAAGAAAACGGAGGTAACTATAATAGACGAGATGGTGGCGAATACCGAACCTGTGGAAAAAAACTTTAACCGGTGTGTCAGCGATGGGCCATAAGTGTAAATGATCGAAATACTGATAAAAACAAGCAGGGCAAGAATGATAAAGCTAACCATCTTCACCGCAAACACACTGTGAAACATCTTGTTGATATATGGATTCAGGTCCCTGCTCTGCATAATAAGGACAGCAAGCCCGACAATAATGATAGCGATCAGCATGATCGTCAGTTTTATAGCAGTCCACCGGCGTTGCAGGCCGGTTCTTTTCACGTACAATGGCAGGCTTTTGTCAAAGCTGCGCATGAGACCCATTACACCATTCGACGAAAAGTAGAGCACAAGGATAATGCCGTACGATACAACATCGTGCCGCTGAGTGGTCATGAAGTCGCTGACCACATTTCTTACGCTTATATAGATGTTGTGATTCGGAGACACCAGTTTCAGCGTATTCAGAATGGTTTGCTCCACATTCTTTAATGGCAAAAAGGGCACCAGCGAAAACAGGAACAGGAAAGTTGGCGGCATGGCCATCAGGAAATTGTAGGTAACCGCCGCAGCACGCTCCTGCAACTTCAGCGTCTTCAGCTCCCGCGAAAAAAATTTTCCAACCTGGAATAGAGTAGCGCCCTTAAGTCCCGGTATCACTATCGCATGCGCCTTTTTAAACAGGTAGCGTACGGGCAGTGACCGGTTGATCGTCTGTTGTAGTCGGTTCATCCGGCAATCAAAGGTTCTTCAAAATGAAATCTGTCATCCGGGTATACAATTGGTAGCGCGTATTACCTCCCGATATGCCGTGTGCCTTGTCCGGATAATATTCACTTTCAAACTGCTTGTTCGCATTGATGAGCGCACTGGTAAGCATCACGGAGTTCTGGAAATGTACATTGTCATCACCGGTGCCGTGAATGATCAGGAATTTTCCTTTCAGCCTGTCCGCCATTTTCTCAGGTGCATTCTCATCATACCCTTTTTGATTTTCCTGTGGCGTGCGCATGTAGCGTTCGGTATAAATGTTATCGTAATAACGCCAGTTGGTCACCGGTGCCACCGCAATGGCCGCTTTGAACACATCATTGCCCTTTAGTATGCAGGTGGCGCTCATAAAACCACCATAGCTCCAGCCCCATATCCCTATCCGGTCCTTATCCACAAAAGGCAGCTTACCAAGATTCTTAGCAACAGCTACCTGGTCATCGCTTTCTAATTTACCCAGTTGCAGATATGTTTTCTTCCTGAATTCCTCTCCTCTGAACCCGGTACCGGTGCCGTCTGCACATACAACGATATACCCTTTCTCAGCCAGCATCTCATGCCAGAAAAAATTACTGACCGGGAACATATCGGCGACCTGCTGAGAGGCCGGGCCGCTGTACTGGAACATAAGTACCGGGTATTTTCTGGTGCTGTCAAATCCCGGAGGGGTTATCATCCATGCACTCAGGCTGGCATCAACACCCTTTATCTTCACCAACCGGACGTCCCCGAGATCAAACTCCTTCATTTTGTTCTGAAGCGCCTTATTATCCTCCAGCGTTCGTATTACATCATCCTTCGCATTGCGCAGGTAATACACCGGTACTTTTTTTACACCCGAATACCTGTCGATAAAGAAATTATAACCCACACAGGGTGTGATGCTGTGTGTGCCTTTCTCCGGCGTCAGGCATTTTTTATTTTTTCCGTCCCATCCTACCACGTACAATTTCCTTTCCAGCGGAGACGCCTCGGCCGAGGTAAAATATACCAGCTTCCTGGGTATATCTATGCCCGTCAATCCGGCTACATCATAATGCCCGCTTGTCAGGTCATTCAATTGCTGCCTGTTCCAGTCCCATGTATACAAATGAGCATACCCGCTGCGTTCGCTGCTGAAAACGATCGAATGTCCGTCAGGTAAAAAAGTTATTTCATCATTGATATTGATGTACCACTTATTTTTTTCAGAATAGATCACCTTCGAACTTCCGTCTGCGGCATTGGCAAGTAATAACTCCAGTTTATTCTGAAGTCTGTTCATACGGTAAATGCATAGCTTGCCAGCGTTCTCGGTCCATTTTATGCGGGGAATGTATTGATCTGTCTCTTTCCCGATGTCGGCATTAAGGGCCGCCCTGTTTTGCACATCATATATTTTGATCTGAACTATAGAATTACGCTCCCCTGCCTTTGGGTACTTGTACGTGTATTGCTCAGGATATAATCCTGTATACTTTGCAATAGTATATTCCGGCACCAGGCTTTCGTCAAAACGGTAGTAAGCAATATACCGCCCGTCTGCAGACCAATCGAATGCACGCGTGAAAGAAAATTCTTCCTCATAGACCCAGTCACAATTGCCATTGATGATCTTGTTCTTTTCTCCATCCGTTGTCACCTGCACAACCACGTCCCGCTGAAAGTCCTTGTAGTAAAGGTTGTTCTTCTTCACGAATGCTACTTTTTGTCCATCGGGGGAAAAAGTGGCATGCAATACCTTGTCATAGTCCAGCAGACGGATGCTGCCCGAGGCTATATCGTACACATACACCCTGCGTAATATAGAATGCCGGTAAATGTTTTCGCTCTCTGTCAGCAGCAACATTTTCTGTTCGTCTTTACTGAACGTATATTCATCTATGCTTAACTCGCTTCCGCCAAATTTTTGTACACTGTTGTCAAATAGCGTCCGCTCCTGTTTGCCGGTTTCCAGGTTATAGACGCGTATGTAAGTGTGTCCCCCTTCCCGGTCTATCTGCGTATAATGCAGGCCGTCATTCATAGCGTTAAAACCCGGCACGTCCTTTACGCGAAAAGTGTTGTTTTTCCATAGGTCGTCCATGGTTATCTGTTTTCCGGTCTGTGCGAAAGAGGTCGCTGAGCAAAACAAGGCCGTGAAAGCCCAAATGAGTGTGCGCATACTGAAAAATATTAGTGGGTAAAAATAGTATGTAAACAGGATATTACCCGTATACAAAGCAAGTTATACGTGGTGAGCTTAAGGGTTATTTCCTGTCATATTCAGATAAAACAAAAGCGACTATTCCTCTACACCCGCGCTACACAGGTGGCTTCATGCTTCACCGGAAAATTGACTGAATTAGAGATAAAACACTTTTCATTTGCCTTCTTATGCAGTTCATTTGCGCGGTCCGTCATCGAAGCATCGGTTATTGTTACCGTAGGGTGTAATATCACTTCTGTAAACCGGCCCCCACCACCTGCCGACTCTGTCATTAAACCGGTGGCATTGTCGGTATAATCTATCACGATAATGCCGGCGTCTGCACATAAATGCAGATACCACAGCATATGGCAGGTGGAGAGCGACGCCACCAGCATATCCTCCGGGTTATATTTTGAAGTGTCACCTCTGAATGCCGCATCAGATGAGCCCAGGATGTCGGGCTTATTGTTTACAGATACTGTATGGCTCCGGTCATAGTCTGTATAACCCATCGTGCCCTGCCCCCTGTTGCCGGTCCATGTTACGTTTACTGAGTAATGATGTTCTCCTTTCATGATCTTGTATTTAAGTGAATCAGTTTTCTGTCATTTAAAAAAGTGCGGCACAAACCTGCTGGTATTATTGGTGATCAGCCCGCTCGACTCACGTATGCCCATACCGGCAGGCACACCCCCTATCAGCCAGCTGCCAATTACCGGGTGATTACCATCAAAATCCGGCAGTGCGGCATAGTCCTGTATCACAAAGCCTTCCGCGCCGTATTCGCCACCTGTTTCTTCTGCCACCACCCCATTCTTCACGATCTTCACATTGGCGCCCTCGCGCGAGAACACTGGCTTCTGCACATACCTGCCGGGCCGGTACACCACTTCCTTTGGCTGGTAAGTAGCGGGCAGTAT
>CAYNGS010000058.1:0-1411 GCA_964396625.1 uncultured Flavipsychrobacter sp. | reverse complement strand
TACTTACTATCCGGAAATAGCTTGTGCAGGTATACCAGCAGCATTTTATTGCTCCATAGCGCCTTATAAGCAGGCTCTATCCACAGTGTAGACTCCCGGCTGGCAGGCAGATACTTGCCAAACTCCTCGTGAAACAACCATTCATAAGGGTACAGCTTGAAAATATTACCGATAGGCGTGCCATCCGTTTTATAAAACTCACCTTTGTCGTCCACACCTATTTCATTCATGTACAGGAAATCTGTGCGCAGTCCGGCCTGGTCGGCAACATCCTGCAGATACTTTGTGGTCATCAGGTCTTCCACATTGTCGCCCGCGCAGGCAAAGGTGAGCACGTTGGGTGCATACAAATAGGGCGCACACACCTTCATGTGGGCCATCAGCTTCTCGTGAATGGAATTGAACTGATCCAGCCGGCTGTCATAGTCCTGCAGCCAGTACCATTGTATCACGCTGGCCTCCAGCAGCGAGGTCGGCGTGTCTGCATTAAACTCAAGCAATTTTATATCACCTTCATTGAAAGCCAGATCCATTCTGCCATAAAAACTGGGCATATCCTCATTCCACGCCCATTTTATCAGGTCGGCATACTCGCGCGGTATAAAAAACTCGTCCCACAGCTCGTTCTTGATCACAAGGTCTGCTACGGCCATACATTTTTCAAAAATATCATTTGTTGCTGTTTCTATCTCGTCCACTTCACCTGAGGTAAATTCATAGGCCGCAGTTTCACTGTAATACGATTCGGTCTTATAAAACAGGAATCCCTGCTCCTTCACTTTCGTCTCCCAGTCCGCTCGCGGCGTTATTGTATGTCTTTGCATTGTTAAAGTTAAATATCGGTATATGGCTGATCGTACAACAAATTTGGCACGGTCTTTTCTGTTATTCACCTGCAGAGGCATGTGCCGACTCACCGAAACCACCCGACCTTATGCTGCCTGAGGCGGACCGTGATGAAAAATTAGGGCTTGAAATTTCGGAAGAACTGGCCGGGCCGTAGGCACCGGTATTGATCATGTTATTTCGCATCAATGGGTACCATCCGCCGCCAAAGTACCGGTAATAGTGATACCCGCCATTGCGGTAAACTGCTGTGTCATGAGTTCTTCCGGACTGATCTTTGCCTGCGGTCCATTCATCGTGGTGGCTGCTGCAAGACGAGATGGCAGAGAGCATCACTGCTGAAAGAACGATGTTCTTTGATTTTCGCATGATTTTGTTAACAATGTGGGCAAATAAGAAAAATAAATACTAAATTTAGCTAAATATCGTTGTAAACCATCATTCTAAGTGTTGAAAACCCATGTAAACCGCAGGATTTGTGTATGAAGAAGTTAGTGTGTTTGTTGGCCATCCTGCTCACCGTTATCAGCAGGCCATGTATCGCCAAAGAGATCAATTCTGACGA
>CAYNGS010000057.1:0-10271 GCA_964396625.1 uncultured Flavipsychrobacter sp. | reverse complement strand
GCGGCGCCGGCATACAATAACAACGGCGGTAACAGTAATTTCAATAACAGCGTGAATTTTAACCCATCGCCGGAAACTATAGACGATCTCCCATTTTAAATAAAAACCACAGGCTTTTTATGCACAGATCCCTGCGCAGCGTCATACCCGTTTTACTGGCCATAGTGTTATTCAGCGCGTGTAATCGCGAAGACCACGCACGCTATATACCTAAAGACGCCGTGGCGGTTGCGGGTATTAACATGAGGTCGCTGAGTAAAAAAATAGCCTGGAATGTGATCACCGGCAGCAAGCTTTTCCAGGAGATGCAGAAGCGCATACCTGAGAAAAACGCGGTGAGCGGTATAGAGAATGCCGGGTTTGATATGTCGAATAGTTTTTATGTTTATATAAAGACAGATACACGTTACAAAGGTGGCAACCGGATAACCGGGCTGGTGCCACTGTCTGATGCGGGCCTATGGGAGGCCTATGTGAAGCAATCGTTTCCACAGGCGGAGATAAAGGCGCACGGGGACCGGAAAGAAGTGAGCCTTGGGCGCGATATGTATGTGGGGTGGAATAAGCAGTTGCTGATCGTGATAAACGTTATGTCTGTATCCAACGATAACGAAACGGACAGCGATGGCAGTGGCGGCAACCCGAAAGTGAATGTTTCGTCGGCTATGGATAAGGTCGATGTATCTGCAGAAATGGAGAACGCATTCAGCGTGACCAAGGAAAACTCGATCGTTACCAATAAGCGTTTCGCATCGCTTCAAACGGAAGACCATGATGTGATGTTCTGGCTGAACTATGACCAGCTGATGACGCAGTATATGAGCGGGAGCATGGGCGAGAAGATGGGCATGTCTTTATCAAATACCCTGTGGAAAAACGCTGCATTTACAGCCGGTGTAGACTTCAAAAAAGGCAAGATAACGGGTGATATGCGGTACTATATGTCGGACGAGATGAAGGACGTGGGTACTGAGCTTGGCGCCGTGAATGCCGATAAGGAAATGATAACCCGCCTGCCGCTGCAGAACCTGGATATGCTTTTTGCCATGCACCTTTCGCCCAAGGGCATAAAGTCTATGCTGGAAAAATCGGGATTCCTGGGACTGGCCAATGTGGGGCTGGCTACGCAAGGTATGAACGTGGACAATGTTTTAGACGCATTTACAGGCGATATGGCCATTCTGATGGATGACTTCAGCCTGCGGGCCGAGAACGTTACAGACAGCTTTATGGGGCAAGCAGTAGTGCACCAAAATCAGAAGCCGAGCCTGAGCATGAGCTATGTGATGAAGATAAACAAGAAGGAAAATTTTGAAAAAATACTGCAACTGGCGAAAAATGTAGGGTTGATACCGGTAAAAAACGGGTATGTGCTGCCGCTGGACGAGAAAGATTCGGTTTATGTAATGATCAATGACCAGTATGTGGTCTTGTCGAATAAGTATGCCCATGCCGCGGGGTTCCTGGCAGGGGACTTTAAGACGCAGAAAATGCCTGAAAGTTTGTCGGCAGAGGTGCTGGGGCACCCAATGGCGATGTATTTCGATGTTCAGCAGTTCCTGAAGAACATTGACCCGGGGATATCTCACTCTGCCCATGACTCGGCTATGATATCTGAAAGCAAAAAACTGTTGAGTAATGTATCGATAACAGGCGGCGAATTCAAAAACAATGCATTTGAAAGCCATCTGGACATCAGTTTCATAAACAGTGATGAAAACAGTATTATTGCACTGATGGATTTTGGCATGCGCATGAGTGATGCTGATAAGATAGGGTCAAAATAAAAATGAATTCAGCCCAACCATTTGGCTGGCAATGAGGTCTTTATATTTATATTTGCAGTACACGTTTTTGTTTTCCGGGTTTTTTATAACTTACAAAAAAATGAATTCAATGAAAAAGTCGTCCCTATATACTTTGGCAGGATTACTGATGGTGATAGGCCTGGGAATATATAGCTGTAAAAAGGTAAATGGCATAGACAATAACACTGTTGTTGAGACCCCGTACAGCTTATATTTTTCTGACCAATCGGGTGTACTTTTTAATTCGAATGACGGAATTCATGTCCAAAAATTGCCATTCCAGGCGGACGGATACCCGACAAGGGCACTGGGTATCATGTATAACAATGTGTTCCTTGCAAAAAACAACTTGTATATAAGCAGCAATAACGGGCAAAATTTCAACCATTCATATGACTCACTGGGCAATTACCCCGATGTTACATGCAGCGGCCAAGCTATAGATCTTAACCAGTCCATGATAATATGTATACAGGACTGGAATGAATTTTTTGTGGCGAGCAATGAACCGAATGGATCTGACAACTGGCTGGGCATTCGCCAGAATCTCTATGGCGGCTCTGCAGGCGACTGGTGGGCAGACATTGCGGATTCGCTGGGAAATATAGGAGATTATAACCCCGCCTTTGGCGACACGATCACCATTACTTCGTTTACCCTGATGCCTAACGGCGTATTGGCCGGGTATGATGCGAAACATAACAGGAATTTTTACCGTACAAAAACGACTTTGTGGAACGAATGTACCGCGAACCCTGACTCATCGACATGGTATATCGGGAGCCCACTCAATCATACCGGGAATCGTTTGCCGCACCATGTTTACCGTACAACGCTGACATACCAGACGATAGATTTGTCATCCAATTATTCATACGGGCATTTCAATGACCAACTTATAGCTATAGACCGCAAAGATTGTAATGATACTGCCGCATACTATAGTAATGATACCGGCAGGCACTGGACACCGTTTACCGGCCTGCCAAAAAAAGCATGTTTATGCATTTCGTCACCGTTTGAACAGATATGCCTGATAGGCACTAACGGAGCCGGATTGTACATGCTCAATACCAACACCAACATCTGGCAGCCCAATAATAAGGGACTGGGCAGCAACCTTGTGGTAAATAATATTGCCTTTAAGCAGAACGTGTACAAGAATGGCAGGGTGGCAAGGTTCATTTATCTTGCAACGAACCAAGGCATATACCAGAGCACAGACATGGGCAATAACTGGACGCTGACCATACCCGGAAATTACGTGACGATCTATTAGTCGCTGCCGGAGTCACTTTCTAAAAAATCTTCGAGATCGCGCCGCTGCTTTTTGGTAGGGTGACCTGTTTTGCTGAGCCGCTTGCCGGTGTAGAAGCTGGTGCCGGTATGCTGATTCAACAGTTTTTCTTCTTCTGAAGTGATGTCTATATAGTGTCGCTGCGCTTCTTCGAAAGCCACCCTGTTTTGTAAAAGCCCGGTGACTTCTATGGTCCAGCGACGGGCAGGTGTCTTTATATTGTACTTATCACCGACAACGACAATGCGCGATGGCTTGACGGTGACACCGTTCCACTTCACCTTGCCTTCATCTATAGCAGCGGTTGCCTGGGTGCGCGTTTTAAAGATGCGAATCGCCCACAAATATTTGTCAAGCCTTACTTTGTCCATATAGCTGCTGCAAAATAGCGGGTGTGAAAGCCAACCCCTTCGAGTCCTTTGTGATCCATAATAGTGTTACATCGTATTGCTCTCCATTTGCATCCACCCATCCGCAAAGACAGGAATCAATGCCGCTATTGGTGAGGAAGCTCTGTACTGCGAAATGTATTTCCTGCGCATCGAATCGTTCGCTCACCATACATATCTGCTCTCCCTTAAAACCATGCCTGATACAAAGCTCACCGAGCATAATGTTGGGCAAAGTATAAACAAACAAGGCCGGGCTGGGAACTGCAATACTGTCGAGAAATCTTTTATCAACATCGAGACAACCATGTGAAGTGCTTAGTACCATGGCGATGCGGCTTTTGTCAAGGCCACGGTAAAGCAGGTCGTTGCCTGCAAACAGGCACTCAGCCGCTACAAATGCCCACTTACATAAGTTGTCCATCTTGAAAAACTTCGGATAGTTGCAGCCCAGGTCGCTATATAACTGCGCCGGTGTAAGGTTATCGTATTGTTTTACGAGGGCATTATTGCGCCAGACCGCGCCTGCACTAATATTGACCCAATTGCTGATAACCATTGTGACCTTTGAGCATTAACCTAAATCAAAGTTTTCTTCGCGGCCAGGAAGTTAGCGAGCGTACGCACGTTTTTTTCGTGGCGTAAAACGAATGGGTTTGTCTCATCCCACACATAACCAGCCAATACGGAGCATATCTGGGACCTTATTTCCAGGTCGGGCTCAGGGGCGAAAAATATATTAAAGAGGGATCCATCGTACCAGGCATTCACATAGGTACGAAATACATCCACTCCCTTACGCATCGGTATCATGTATTCGTTCTCCCAGTCAACGGGCTCTCCTTTAAGATGGCTAATTACAAGATTGGCCGCCTTCTGCGCCGATACGGACGCAAGAGTGACCCCTGATGAAAAGACAGGATCGAGAAACTCTGTAACATTGCCGGTGAGCACAAATCCATTGCCATAAAATGAGTCGGTGGTGACACTCCAGCTCTGCAGCACGCGCGGCTCGTCCCACACCAATTGGGTATTTTCAAAGCGGTCGGCCAATTCAGGCTGTGCCGCGATCAGGCTGTGATACTGCTGCACCAGCCCGCCTTCGAACCGGTCGAAAAACGAAGGGTCGCCCACATAACCTACAGAAGTGTTGCCATTGGAAAACGGAATGACCCATATCCATGTTTTAGGATTGTGCACGTACACTATTATGCGGTTCGGCTCAAATGCTTCGTCACGCTTAGGGTCTTTGATGTGGCAAAACACCGCCTTTCTTGGCGGGAGGGACGATGGCCGCTCAAGGCCAAAAAGACGCGGGATGACACGACCGTAGCCACTGCCATCTACAATAAAGCGGGCGCTGATGGCGGAGCTATTACCGGCCGCATCTTTAACGGTAGTTATAGAGTGGTCATCAAATATCTCAATGCCTGTAACCTCTGTTTCGTAGCTGATGGCAACGCCCATATTTTCGCATTCATCGGCGAGCGTCTTATCGAAGTCGGCGCGGGGCACCTGCCATGTCCATTGCCAGCCCTGTGTATACTGGTTAGAGAAATTGAAATCACACACTCTGCCATCCATCACAAATTTGGCGCCGTCCTTTCGCTGAAACCCCCTGGCCTTAACGGCATCGAGAAGACCTGCTTCATCGAGGGCTTCCATGCAGCGCGGCAATAAACTTTCACCGATAACAAAACGGGGAAAACGCATTTTCTCAACTACCTGCACTTTAAGGCCTGCCCGGTGCATTATAGCTGCTGCGATAGTGCCCGATGGTCCGGCCCCGATCACCAGCACGTCAACTTCTTTGTTCATGTTGTATAGTTCAAAAAAATTAAAAATCCGTTGATCCCGCGTGCGGGAATATTATTTCTTCTTCATCTCCAGCAATGTATGGCTAAGCCCGATATTGTTGTATTGATGAACTACCTCGAACCCGGTGTCATCAATGAGCTTCAGGTATACCTCGCTATCATACATCTGGCTGTTGCCATTTGCCATGGTGGTAAAGTATAAGGAAGCCATCTGCAAACTGAAGGCAGATGCTTCAAAACGCTGGCAGTCCCAAAATGTTTCATTGACAAAAACACGGCCGTGATCTGCGAGCGCATCATGACATTTTGATAAAATATCGACGATCTCCTTATCAGCAAAACAATCGAGAAACTGGCTCATGAATATCACGTCATAGCCTTTTGGCAGGGCGATACTGTTGTCGAGTATGTTATGTTCGTGGTAGGTAACCCTGTCTGCAAAACCAGCCTTTTCGATGTTTTTTTGTGCAACGTTGAGCTGCACCTGGAGATCGAGGAGGCCAACGTGTACATCCTTGCTATACTCAAGACACGACAAAGCCCATTTCCCGGTATTGGCGCCTATGTCGAGGATGCGCGTGGGCGACAGTGCAAACACGTGAGGCAAAATTTCAGGAAACGCATGATCGGAATAGTAATGATCGAATGCGAACCAACTGCTGTTTGCGGGTTCGGGAAGAATAGACAGCCCCTGGTAAATGGTCTCCCAATCGCCCAGGTGTTTTAAGCCCCTCGGCTTGCCATCATTTATCGAGGCTTCGAGATCCCTGGCGCCATCGTAGCAAACGTCGCGCATAAAATCGGTATTGATGCGCGCCATCGGGTGATTGATGAACACATGCCCTGTCTTTGATAAAAAATAACGTCCTTCCCTGCGGTACAAAAGGCCAATACCAAGAGCTGCTTCCATCAAAACCCTGACACCGTAATAAGGCATCTTCATCTTATCGGCGACTTCCTGTATTGTGGCGCCCGTGGCCCGGGTGGCCTCTATATAACCCAGGATGCCCCGGTCGCGCAGGATAACTGACGCCTGGAAAATATATGGTGCAAATGCAATGAATTGCGCATCACGAATGGCCTGCACTGCTGTTTTGTTGTCTTCTTCAAACAAGTGTTTTACAGCTTTTTTTTGCGGTACTTCCAGCATATTATTCCGGTACTGACCCGTCAGTTTTATTTTTGAACAAATTTATTTTTCGAGGGAATGGATGCCGCGAAGCAACCTTCTCCATCTCATATCTTTAAACATGCCGCCCTCTCCGTAGCTCAGCCATACGAACCATGCTTTACCAACCACATGATCAGCCGGCACGAAACCCCAGTACCTGGAGTCAAGAGAGTTATGGCGGTTGTCTCCCATCATCCAGTAGTAGTCCATCTTAAAAGTATAAGAATTAGCCTCCTTGCCGTTTATGATGATCTTGCCATTCTGTTCTTCAAGGGTGTTTCCTTCGTAATTGCGGATAATGCGGCGGTAAACAGAAATGTTCTGTGGTGTGAGACTGACAGTAACACCGGCCTTTGGAATTGTGAGCGGGCCAAAGTTATCGCGGTTCCATTTGTAGTTGGCTGTATCGAGCGGGAAAACCCATTCGCCGGCATCGGGCGGGGCTACGCCAGCGGGATAATTCACCCAGGTATCAACTGAAATCACATTTTGTGCTTTTCGTACTGCGTCTACCTGGTCGTTCTCAAGATTGTACAGATAGAGCCCGTTGTTGACCATCTGAACCATTTCGAGATTGTCTTCGACAACCGGCATTTTACCATTCGTCCGCACCATGTAGTTCAGCTTCGAGTGGGGAAACAGAACATTTGGCTGTCCATTAATATACACACGGGCATTCTTTATCTCGAGTACGTCTCCAGGCACGCCGATGCAGCGTTTTATATAATTTTCTTTTTTATCGACCGGGCGGATTATGATCTTGAACCGGTTGATAATGTTATCTCTCCCATTAATGCGGCACGCCTGATAATAATCTGCCTCGGGCATTTCTGCCATAACCGTATCTCCGCACGGATAGTTAAATACAACGACGTCGTTGCGCTCTACATGTCCGAACCCAGGCAGGCGGTGGTACTTCCATTGTACCGACTCTGTATAAGATTTGCCGCCGAAAAACGGCAATGTGTTGTGAACGAGGGGTACTGCAAGAGGAGTCATCGGCACCCGTGGACCGTAGGCGAGCTTGCTCACGAACAGATAATCGTTTACCAGCATTGTATTTTCCATAGACCCTGTGGGTATGGTATAAGCCTCGAAAAAGAAAGTGCGTATCAGCGTAGCGGCAACCACGGCAAAAATAAGAGCGTCTACCCATTCCCGCCAAACCGGCTTTTTTTTCATTTTACCTGCAACTGGTTCTGTACCCGTTTTATTCCAAACTGCCATGTGGGCCTAAATATAGTTGCCAAAAGTAACAACTTCCGAAGCAATTTATTACATAGAAAGGAATATCAGATGTACATTTGACAATTATAAATGTATGACAGCTTGAACTGCTGGTCAAAGCCTGATCGGAGGGGCAAACCGCGGCTTATTTCTCAAGAGCGTGAATGCTGTGCAGCAATCTTCTCCAGCGCATATCTTTGAGCATGCCCCCTTCTCCATAGCTAAGCCAAACGAACCATGCCTTACCGACAACATGATCTATGGGCACAAAACCCCAATACCTGGAATCGAGAGAATTATGGCGATTGTCTCCCATCATCCAGTAGTAGTCCATTTTAAAAGTATAAGACGCGGCTTCTTTGCCGTTAATCATAATTTTTCCATTCTGTTCATCCAAAGTATTTCTCTCGTAGTTTTTAATGATACGCCTGTACAATGCGATGTTCTGTGGCGTGAGTGATACAGTGACACCCTGCTTTGGAATGGTCAGCGGACCATAATTGTCCCGGTTCCATTTGTAGTTGGTTGTATCGAGCGGGAACACCCATTCTCCGGGATCTGATGGCGCTTTGCCCGCCGGATCTTTGAGCAGCAGATCGACGGACACAACATTGGTTGCTTTCTTTACATCATCAACCTGATCGTTTGCAAGGTTGTAAACGAAGGTGCTGTTATTGACTGTCTGCAGCAGCTCAATGTTATCGTCCACTCCCGCAGGTCTTCCGTTTGTTTTGACGACGTAACTAAGTTTGGAATGAGGAAAGAGCACATTGGGCTGGCCATTTATGTATACGCGTGCATTTTTTATTTCCAGCACATCGCCCGGCAGCCCGATGCATCGTTTGATCAGGTTTTCCTTTTTATCGACCGGTCGCGTAATGATAGAGAACCTGTTGCTTATCGCATCCCTGCCATACATCCGACAGAGCTGGTAGTAGTTCATTTCTGCCTGGTCAGCTACTGCGGTGTCCCCGTCCGGCCCGTTAAAAACAACCACGTCGTTTCGCTCGACATGGCCAAAACCGGGAAGCCGGTGGTAGCCCCACTGCACTGCCTCAGTATAAGATTTACCACCGAAGACCGGCATTGTGTTGTGCACCAGCGGAACGGCAAGTGGTGTCATAGGTATACGGGGCCCATAAGCAAGTTTGCTCACAAAAAGATAGTCATTGACCAGCATGGTATTTTCCATAGAGCCGGTGGGTATGGTATAGGCTTCGAACAGGAAGGTGCGAATAAGCGTAGCTGCCACCACTGCAAAAACAAGTGCATCTAACCACTCGCGCCAAACTGCTTTTTTCTTTTTTGGGGCTGTGCCTGTTTCTGTGTCGTTTTTTTTCCAGAATGCCATATGGACCGAAATATTGTTGCCGAAAGTAACAACTTCTATGGCAATTTATTACATGGAACGCGCGACCGGAGGAAGATTTAACAATTATAAATGATTCAGAGCCATAGCGAAGCCGCAGGCAGCCGCTTTATTTTTTCTAAGGAAAATCTAAAGGCAAAAAAGCTACGTAAGTTATGAGACTGTAAAAGGCAGAAAAAATTATTGTTTAAACTTAAATCACGATGTATGCGAAAAACGAACTATTTTAAAAGACTACGGTTGTTACCTGTCTTTATGGGAGCCATGGCGCTTGGCACATCAGCCTACGCCTCAAGCCACAGGGAAGCTCCCCTCATTTCGAATGACCCACAGGCCGACAACACTGACCTGTATGCATTCCGGAGCCCGGATGATCCGAACACGATAACGATCATCGCTAATTACATTCCATTTGAATCGCCCGAAGGCGGACCGAACTACTTTACGTTCGGAACAAATGTGCGATACGAGATACACATCAAAAACAAAACGACCACTACAGGAGACGACATCACATATCGCTTCACATTTTCGCAGACCAACCAGGACTCGACAACGTTCTTCAACATCAGGCTGGGCAAGCAAAACCTGAAGACGGTATACACGTGCCAGAAGAGCACCGATGGGGGTATGACCTGGACAAACATAGTTACGAACGGCATAGTACCGCCACCAAACATAGGTCCCCGGTCGATAGAGAACACAACCGTGGGACTGAGTGCGCCCAACTACCTGAGCCTGATGACTTCTGCGATTGCCTCAGCGTCTTCCGGTGAGAAGATATTTTGCGGCCCGGTAGATGACCCATTCTTTGTTGACCTTTCGGGGGCCTTCGATCTCGGCAGCTTCCGCCCCTCGGGCCTGAGCACTACTAACCCACCCAAGGACGGCCTGGCCCGATTCAATTGCCATACCATCGCGATCAAGATCCCCATCAACATGCTTCAAAAAGACGGCTTAAGTGTGTCGTCGGCATCAAGCATACTTGACGGCAACTTCGTGATCGGCGTCTGGGCTTCGGCCAGTCGCCAGCAGATAAAAACACTAACTGCGGGAGGGGCTTCATATTCAGGTACCTGGGTGCAGGTGTCGCGCATAGGCATGCCACTTACAAATGAAGTGATCATACCAGTGGGCATGAAAGACCTGTGGAATGCCAGCAATCCTTCTACCGACATTGCGTTTGCCAAGTA
>CAYNGS010000056.1:5795-10408 GCA_964396625.1 uncultured Flavipsychrobacter sp. | reverse complement strand
CTCAGCAACGGTGGCGATGTTTTTTACGAGCACCGGCACACCGTTGATCTTGGTAACGATGACATTGTTTATCTCATTGATGTCATTGAGCAGCCCGATACCGCGGATGATGAAAGCCTGGCCGTTCTGCTCCAGCACATCGCCACCCACGTTAATATTGCTTTTGGATACAGCATTGTACACATCGAGCGGCGTGAGGCCATAGTTCATGATCTCGTTGGGGTTCACACGGATCTCATAGATCTTTTCGCCGCCGCTGAATGTGTTGACGTCAGCCACGCCCGGCACCGATTTAAATTGCCGATCCAGCACCCACTCCTGGATGGTGTTCAGGTCGCGGATATTTTTTGTTTTGCTTTCCAGTGTGTAGCGGTATATCTCGCCGGTTGGTCCATAGGGTGGTTCTACTTCGGGCTGCACATTTTCGGGCAGGTCTGCGTTGCCGATCCTCGTAAACACCTGCTGGCGGGCAAATGCATCGTCAATGTTATCGTCAAATATCAGCCTGATATAAGAGAGCCCGAAGCAGGAAGTAGAGCGAAGATTGATCTTGTTCTGCACCGAGTTCAGCACGGTCTCCAGCGGAATGGTAACGAATTTTTCCACTTCCTCAGCACTTCTGCCGGGCCACTGAGTGATGATGATGATCTGTGTATTGGTAACGTCGGGGAATGTTTCTATCGGCGTACTCTGGTAACTAAAGTACCCGATGACAGCGAGCACCGCTGTCATAAAGAATACAAAGTACCGGTGACGAAGTGAAAAATATATTATTTGCTTTATGAGCTTATTCATGAATAGTAAGTTTGGCTTAGCACTAAAAAAAGTGTTATTACTGCCCTGATAGCTGGTTAAATATCAGCACCTGGTTTTTGGTTATCAGCTTGTCTCCTTCCGACACCCCGGAGCTGATGAATGTCTTCTCGTTCACGGTCTTCAGTACATCTACCTGGGCTATTTTCAGGTCGCTGTCGTTTTTGTAAACAACCACATAATTCTTGCCCTCCTCTGGAATGAGCGCGGAAGTGGGAACACACAACGCCTTGTCGCCCTCCTCGTTGTTTACGATCACCTTCACAAACATGTCCGGCTTCAGCAGCATATCCTTATTGTCAAGATTTATACGCACCTTCATAGCCTTGCTTTGGGGATCCAGCACCTGGCTTATCTTGTCGACCTTGCCGGTAAACACTTTGCCGGGATAAGACAGCGGCATTACATTAACCGAATAACCTTCCTTGATCTTGGTGATGTCGGCCTCATACACATTTGCGTATATCCACACATTTTTCAGGTCAGAGATGGTAAACAGGTTGTCGCCCATATCGGAGCGAATAAATGAACCGGCTGTTACCTTCTTTTCAACAAGGTAGCCGTCTATGGGCGATGTGACGATATACTGCCCGCTTTCGCTCGTCTTGCCCCCGCCGTTGATCTTGATGACCGACTGTATCTTGTCGCGGGAGGACAGCGCTTTCTGGTAATTCTGCTTCGCTTCGTTGTATTCCTTTTCGCTGCTGATACCGTTCTTATACAGTGATTCGGCATTATCCATCTGCCTTTTAGCAATAGCGAGATCAGCATTTGCACTGTTCAGATCGTTGTAGTTGCCCGCCACGTCCGCGCTTTTAATAACTGCAATCGTCTGGCCTTTTGTGACCTTGTCGCCGAGCGACACCTTCGCTTCTACCACCTGTCCGCTGATGCGGGGAAAAATCTTGACAACATTGTTATCATTAAAGCCCACCACGCCACTTAATGATAACTCATCGGCCACATTGCAGTTGCGCACGGCATCCAGTTGTATCATGTTTCTCATGGTATCGCTCAAAACGAATTTTTTGCTGCCTTCAGCCACAGGTTCCTTGTGCTCACAACCTGCTAGCATCACCGCACCGATCATCGCTATTATTATTCCTTGTTTCATCTTTATTAAAATATTTTGACAGTTTATTTAATGATGTCTATGCCTACAATATCGTTAAGGTCTTCTTTTGCCAGCCGCAGGTTTAGTATCTGCTGCAGCTGCTTCTCCCTGATGTCCTTGTAGTCGTTATAGTATTCGAGGAATTCGATAAGGCTGATCTGCCGCCTGTTGTAGCTTTCAATTATGTTTTTCTGAAGCCGGTAGTATTCACGATAAAAGCTCGCATTGTTATTTGAACTCATTTTTGCTGTGTACAACAGTTTCTGGTAAGAATTCAGTACATCGTTCTGCAATTTCTGATCGGCGAGGCCCAGCATAGATTCTTCCTGCTTTACCTGGTAGCGGGCAGACTTGATATTACCCTGGTTCCGGTCCCACAGCGGGATGGGCAGCGAAATAGCAAGGCCGAAATAATTGGGCGCATAATTTGCAGCCTGGTCAAATTCCGGGCCAAAAGTGACGTCGGGTACAGACAGCGCTTTCTGCAACCTGAGGTTCTGACGGTTGTACTGCAACTGGTATACCTCCTGCTGGTAGTCGGTATTGTTTTGCTTCGCGCTGTCTACAAGCTGCATGATACCCACCGGGGTCAGCTCTGCGCTTTCCGAATCTGCCAGTATGGGTTGAATAAATTTATTTCCTGTCACTCCCAGCACTGTCTTTAGTTCATTCTGTGCGTCATTCAGATCCTTGGCATTGTCCGTCATATCCTGCTGCAGGCTTACAATGAGTGCGTTCACACGGAGGTATTCTTTCTTCGCGATGTTTCCCGCGTTTAGTTCCTGCCCCTGTGCATCGAGCAGCTTTGTAAGCTGCTGCATGTTCTCATTGTACAACTGTTCATTACCCTGCAACTGCGCCACTGTGCAATAGTCCTTTATAAGTGTGGCCCTGAGATTGCGCAATACGCTTTTGAACTGCCATTCGGCCAGGTTTACATTTGTTCTTGCGAGGTCTATCTGTTTACCGCGTTTTCCGGCTGTCTTTATTAGTTGCTGCACCTGGGCATAAACCTCCCCCTGGGCATTACCATTAGCATCTGTGCCATGCTGAAAAAAATGATTGTTGGCATATACGTTCTGGTCGGTGTTCAATACCGGGTTTTCCCATTTCCGGGCCTGTTCTACCAGGGATTGCTGTGATTGTATATTGTAATGCTCGGCAAGCAGTTGTAGATTATTATCGAGGAACATCTTTTCGGCCTGCTTCAGCTCCAGCCGCAACGTATCGGCCGGCGGCAGTAATGCAGGTTCCTGCGCAAATGTTATATTGGTTTGCAAAAAATACAGGCAACACAGGCTGCATGTAATTTTTGCAAGCTGTTTATGGAGCATGCAAATTGTTTTAATAAATTAGAGAAAACTTTCTAAAGAGCGGCTGAGCGCATAAGGCTTAGCACGACTTGGGCGGGGGAGGATTGATCTCCTCGTAAAAAAGGTAGGCGTAATTTTCAGGTAAGGAACAGGAATAGGTGACGATGGTTGCCGGCCGGAAACAAACAGGGCTTTTGATGGGCAGCATCAGTTCATATGAAATATACTTGGGCACATTGGTCTTGCGGCCAGAGTTGCTTTGTGAGGAAAGGGAGGTTTGAGCGGCAAATACGACATCATTGGAGTTAACCGTTTTAGTGATAACTGTGGGGCGGGTAGAGTCAAAGTGCATCAGGGAGAGGCTATCAGGCTGATCGCTCAAAAAATACCCGCATAGCAGCAAAAAGATGCCCAAAAACTGGAGTATATACTGGCGCGCGTTCAACATATCATATAAAACAGGCTGCAATATTAGCGATTGAAAAAATAAAATAATGTTAATCCTTAGTGTTTTTTTGAAAAAATACGTGTTAACAATGCAATTCAGCTAATGGAATACTGTGTACTTTAGCGAAAACCACAAACAGAGTTATGCTGGTAAAAGAAGTAATAGCATCAATAGAGGCCTTTGCCCCACCGGTATACAGGAAAGTTATGACAACAGCGGGCTGCAGGTAGGCAACCCTGATGATTCAGTGAAAGGGGTGCTGATAGCGCTCGATGTAACCGAAGCCATACTGGCTGAGGCCATGGAACGTGGCTGCAACATGATCGTTGCACACCACCCCTTGCTTTTTAGCGGGCTAAAGCGCATATCGGGACGAACTTATGTGGAGCGGGTAGTGCAGCGGGCAATAAAGCACGATATCAGTATATATGCTGCTCATACCAACATGGACAATATGCTGAACGGCGTGAACGCTAAAATAGCAGAAAAGCTGGGCCTGAAGGACCTGTCTATCCTGTCGCCAAAGGCAGATACCCTGAGCAAACTATACACCTATGCCCCGGCAAATGTTGCCGGGAAAGTGCGTGAAGCATTGTTTGCCGCCGGAGCAGGCCATATTAGTGATTATAAAGAATGCAGTTTCAACACCAATGGCACCGGCACTTTTCGTGCGCAGCAAGGCACCAACCCGGCCATCGGATCAGCCGGCGGCGCCCGCGAGCGGGTGGAGGAAGTGAAAATAGAAGTGATCGTGGAAAAACACGTGGAGGGTGCGGTGTTGCGCGCCCTGTTTGCCAACCACAGCTACGAGGAGGTGGCCTACGAGCTGGTGCGACTGCCAAACCCCAACCAGCACATTGGCGCCGGTATGGTCGGTACATTGCCGGTTGCAATGGACGAGGCTGAATTCCTGGCATTTCTTAAA
>CAYNGS010000056.1:0-5785 GCA_964396625.1 uncultured Flavipsychrobacter sp. | reverse complement strand
GATTGCATACGGCACACCGCCTTAAGGGGTAAAAAAATAGAAAAAGTGGCCATATGTGGTGGTTCGGGAAGTTTTTTACTAAAAGAGGCCATAAGGTCGGGGGCTGATATTTTCGTTACCGGCGATTTTAAATACCACCAGTTCTTCGACTCGGAAGGAAAAATCATAATAGCAGATATCGGTCATTATGAGAGTGAGCAATTCACTTCTGAAATCTTTGAAGCAATAATTAAAGAAAAAATGCCTACATTTGCAGTCCTTTTATCAAATTTATCTACCAATCCTGTAAAATATTATAGTTAATGGCTACAGTAAAAGACTTTTCGGTTGAAGAAAAGCTCACCGCCGTCCTCGCATTACAAAAGATCGACTCTAAGATAGATGAGATCAAAACGATGAAGGGCGAATTACCAATGGAAGTGAAAGATCTCGAAGATGAGATTGAGGGGCTGCAAACGCGCATCAATAATATTGACGCGGAAATAAACAGCATCAACACCTTCATAGATACCAAGACCAATGCTAAAAAAGAGGCACAGGCCTTAATAAAAAAATACGAGAAGCAGCAGGACAATGTGAAGAACAACCGTGAGTTTGAAGCGATCAATAAAGAAATTGAGATGCAGGAACTCGAGGTGAAGCTGAACGAGAAACACATCAAGGACGCGACCTTTGAACAGAAGGACCGCACCAACTCGCGCATCAAAACCGAGGAAAAAATAAAGGACGTGGAAGATGCGCTGAAGCTGAAGCGCAAAGAACTGGAAAAGATCACCGCTGATACAGAAAAAGAAGAAAAGGTTCTCGCCAAAAAATCGGATGAGGCTAAGGAAAAAGTTGACCCACGCCTGCTGCTGGCTTATGAGCGTATCCGCAACAGCTATCGCAATGGCCTGGCGGTAGTGCCGATCCTGCGTGATTCATGCGGCGGTTGCTTTAACGTGATCCCTCCACAGCGCCAGAGTGAGATACGCCAGCATAAGAAGATCATTGTATGTGAACATTGCGGCCGTATCGTGGTTGACTCTGATCTTAATGACAAAGTGAACATCAAGCCATAACACCTGGATAACTGAAAGGGTCTTTGTAATAGATATAACTACATTTTCGATAAAAAAGGAGCCAATGGCTCCTTTTTGTTTTTGCCATATTAAGCCCTTTTGAATTGATCTGATTTTCGCGATTTTCATATCAATTTTCTCGATACATTCACAATCAGGTTTAACCACTGATTTTTTGCCTACTTTTGCACTCCGTTTTGCAGTATACCACCGGGTATATATCCGGGGTTTGGCTTTTAATTTTTGACCTGAAATGAAAATATTAGTTTGCATTTGTCCTGTTCCGGACACCACCACCAAGATCGCGTTCAGCGACAATAATACCCACTTCAGCACGCAGGGTGTTACCTTTATCATCAACCCTTACGATGAGTGGTATGCGCTTGTTCGCGCGCTGGAGCTCAAAGAAAGCGGCGCTGCAACGGCAGTGCATCTTATTACCGTTGGCAAGGCTGATGCGGAGCCGGTGATACGCAAGGCCCTGGCCCTGGGCGGCGACGAGGCTATACGCATAGATACGGACAGCAATGACACCTACCTGGTTGCAGCGCAGATAGCCGAGTATGCCAGGACCGGCGGTTATGATCTCGTGCTTTGCGGCAAGGAATCGATAGATTACAACAACGGTTCTGTAGGCGCAATGGTGGCCGAACTGCTCGATATGAACTATCTCGGTTTTGCAGCCAAGATAGATGTTGCCGGCACCACGGTAACTGTGAACCGTGAAATAGAAGGCGGTGAGGAAACCGATACCTGCAGCCTGCCACTGGTCATATCGTGCCAGAAAGGTGTGGCCGAAGCACGGATACCCAATATGCGCGGCATTATGGCTGCACGCACCAAGCCGCTGAAAGTGGTACCGCCCTCAGGCATAGAATCGCTGACGGCCATTGTTTCTTACGAGCTGCCCCCTGCAAAATCAGGAGTGAAGATGGTGGCAGCAGAAAATATGGACGAACTGGTAAACCTGCTGCACACGGAAGCGAAGGTGATATAACTAGTGGCTGGGTAGCCCGTTTGATGTAGCAATTGAAAATGCTAAAAATGTTTTAAGTTTTGATCTTTAATTTTTGACCTACTTTTTATAATAAAGAAAAATGTCAGTACTCGTTTTAGTTGAACATTCGAACGGTGTCTTCAAGAAAAAATCTCTTGAGGCTATACAATATGCCGGCAATATTGCCAAGGGGTTGAGCACAACCGTCACCGCTGTTGCCACCGGCAATGTAAGCGACGCAGAAATGGAAGCGCTGGGCCAGTACGGTGCGCAAAAGGTACTGCACACAACAGACGCCCGACTCGATAATTTTAATTCGCGCGCGTATACTAAGGTCATGCTCACGGCAGCTCAAAAAGAGGGTGCAAAGGTGATCGTGGGCCTGCATGACACCGTTGGTAAGGCGGTAACGCCGCGACTGGCTGCACGTCTTAAGGCCGGCCTTGTGGCTGGCGCTGTTTCTTATCCCGACCTGTCTAAAGGTTTTGTTGTTAAGAAAAACGTTTTCTCCGGCAAAGCGTTCGCTTATGTTAATGTAACCAGCGACGTGAAAGTGATCACGCTGATGCCCAACACATTTCCTGTGGTGAAAGGGGAAGGGGCTGCGACAGTAGAAAGGCTGGATGTAACCTTTGAAGACAAAGATTTTTCGATACAGGTTAAGGAAGTGAGCAAGGCCTCAGGCACTGTGGTTTTATCGGAGGCAGAGCTGGTGGTAAGCGGCGGCCGGGGCATGAAGGGACCGGAAAACTGGCATGTGCTTGAAGATCTGGCTAAGGAACTGGGTGCAGCACTCGCTTGCTCGCGGCCGGTGGCAGACGCTCACTGGCGTCCGCATAATGAACACGTGGGCCAGACAGGCGGTACCATTCGCCCCAACCTGTATATCGCAGTTGGCATATCCGGCGCTATTCAGCACCTGGCAGGTGTGAACGGATCAAAAACCATTGTCGTGATCAATAAAGACCCGGAAGCTCCATTCTTCAAAGCTGCCGATTATGGCGTGCTTGGCGATGCCATGGAAGTAGTGCCACGCCTTACCGAGGCTGTGAAGAAATTCAAGGCCAATCACTAAACGCAAAGCCTTAGGGCAGCGCCCATAGTATTTATTCACCCCGAAAAGCCGGCAAATGCCGGCTTTTTTGTTTGTCTGCGTACTACCATTTGTAATTTGTAATCATTGCTCACAAAAAACGTTTAGCCATGTTTCGAAAAAGATCAATTTTCATAGCACTTATCTGCTCGTTCTGTATGTCAAAAAACAGCTTCTCGCAAAATACCGGCAAGCAAACTCCTGAAATAACCTTTGGCGAAATAGACAGGGGAATTACCACGAAGGAAAAAATACTGACAAGCAAGCTAATATGCCATAAGCCAAATTGCCAAATAACAGGATACTCTGTAATGATCCTGCCTAAAGGACGAGACCTTATTGGTCCGTATTGGGTTCCGGGCGATCAACTGACTGAAAAAATAAAAAATACAATAAAAGACCTTCCGGATTCAAAAAACAAAATTTTCTTCGATTCTATACAGGTGACCAATAATGATAAAAAATGGCAGGCAACAGCTATTTACATTCAATTTGGTCAATAAAAACAGAACCATTTTAGAAATTAATTTTTAATTTCCTGACAACAATTTGGTTTTTACGTTTCGTAACGTATATTTACGTTATGAAACGGAATAAATCATTACCTACCCTCACCAAGGCAGAAGAAGAAGTGATGCACATCGTCTGGCAGCTGGACCGCTGCCTGGTGCGTGATATCATGGACAAGCTCGGGAATCCGGAGATACCCCACAGCACGGTTTCTTCGGTGGTGCGGATACTCGAAAAGAAAGGGTTTGTAGATCACAAAGCTTATGGCAAGACACACGAGTACTTCCCCATTGTCACCAAAGAAGAATATGCACAGCATGGCGTAAGCAGCCTGGTGGAAAAATACTTCGGCGGCTCGCCAAAGCAGCTGGTCAGCTTTTTGGTTCAGCGCGAAAACATGAACCTGAAAGAGCTCAATGAGATAATGAAACTATTGGACAACCCAAAAAAGAGGTAATGCTGCAATATACTATCAATGCAACCGCGATCTGGCTTGTAAGCCTGCTGCTCTTCGATCTGTTTCTGCGTCGGGAGAGTTATCATAACTACAACCGCTCCTACCTGATCGTCACATTCCTGCTTGGAGTGTCCATTCCGCTATGGCAGTGGCAGGAAAACAATGCAGTCAAACACACTGCGCTTCCGCATCCCGTGGAGCAGCTTATCACAGCCAAGGAGCAGATCGTTACGGGGACTGTGCCGGCTACGGACATCGACATGGGACTTTGGATCACAATAATATATTTAGCGGGCGTCTTAATATCAGTTGGCCTGCTCTTATTTGAGATCATCAAACTTGCGGAATTTTATCGTGGCGGCACGCGGGTGAAAATGAACGGGTGGACGGTAATACAAACGTACAGAGACCATGCTCCATTTTCCTTTTTGCGAACGCTTTTTGTGGGCGACCGAAGGCTTTATAGTGCTGAAGAATGGGACATGCTGATAGCACATGAACAAAGACACCGAACGCTTTTTCATTTCGGCGATCTGGTGCTGATGCAGGTATCGCGCATTATATTTTGGTTTCACCCCCTTATGTACATATATAACAAACGTCTGCTGCTGGTGCATGAATACCAGGCCGATATCGCATCGGCACGGCAGCCACAAGCCTATGGCCGGTTCCTCATAGAGCAGGCCGTACTACAGGCGGCACCTGCTTTAACTCATTCCTTTAATCGTTCACCCATAAAAAAACGTATCGTTATGCTCAACCGTAGATCATCTGCTTTAGCCGGAACCAAGAGGTTTGTATTCATACCCCTGGTGCTCCTGTGCGTGGTCTGTTTTTCAAAAAACAGCTTTTCCCAGAAATTTATTAAAAACGGCAACTATGTTACCTATAAAGGCAACCGTTTCGAACTGTCTAAGCCATCGACGGATACTCAATTGCTTACCGATCCTGTATCGGGCGAGACGCTGGTAAAGTACATAGCGCACGATGCCGTGCCAATAAAAATGAATGGACAGCTGATTCCACAGGGTACAGACAAGGCACCGTATTTCACCGGCAATTACAAAAATCTCCGCGCCTACCTGCTAAAAGGCCTGAAAAATGAACTTTCAAAACTGGGCGATGGCCAATATACTTTGAATGTCAGCAGCGTACTCGTCGGTACCAAGGGCCAGGTCGTGTATTTCAATTATGCCGATATGCGGCGCGGCAAAACTGCGGGCAATACGAATCCCTCGCACTATCAGGAAATTGATAAGACACTGCAGGAAAATATCTTCAGGAAAGTTTGCGAACTTATGGACAACGCGCCTGTCTACATACCGGCTACGCTCGATGGCAAAAATGTTGTCGCGCCTGCCACCGACGACTACTTTTTCTGGAACCAGTTTAAAGTTAAGGATCACAAGGTCTACGATCAGAACAAGAACCACGAATTTGAAGAACTTTAGCTCATTCCAGGTTATAAAAAGAGAGCGCCCCTGAATGAGGCGCTCTCTTTATGGGATAAAAATCTGCTTAGTTCTTAACCGGCAAAAAACCATAGTTCTTTCCGTACTCCATCATTTGCCCGAAAAAATTATCCGGATATTCCACCCTCACATCCATGATGTCATTGCCATTCATCACCGGTATGAGCTTGGGCTGTATAAAGCCCCGGTACGGCT
>CAYNGS010000055.1:0-10412 GCA_964396625.1 uncultured Flavipsychrobacter sp. | reverse complement strand
GAAAACAGCGATGCCGCTGACGCCGGCGATAATACCATTTACAAGCAGGTCTTTAAACATGCCTGCCGGCAGTATGCCGTTCAGCCAGTTGCCGGCAAATGCAAAACCCTGCTCCACCCAGTCCATAGGATAGCGTGCGAGCCAGAAAATACTTTGAAATAAAAGGAACAGCACCACGAGCAGAATAATATTGCCCCACACACGGTGCAGCAGTATTTTATCGATGCGCTCGCTGATCACCATTTTTTTCATCGGGCTATCAATGGCGACACATTGCTGCAGGATGGTATCGATTTTCTTGTACCGCAGCATGATCTCGCCGGCCTGCACCTTCGACTTCTGAAATCCGCCCTCGCCCAGCAGCGCAGCTATCCTGATGCGCTGCGCTGCATGGATATAACGCAGTTCGGCATAGTTGCAGGCCACATGCAGCGCAGCATAGTTGCTGTCGAGCCCGCACAGTTCTTTTATTTCCTGCAGCCAGTCGCCGGTAAGGCCGGGCAGATCAATGAAATCCGGCTGAATTGCCGGCTTGTTATTTTGTATATCGCTTATTGCTTTCTTCAGCGTACCTATACCCTTGTTTCGCCTGGGGTTTACCGGTATTACCGGCACGCCCATAAGGCGCTGCAGTTCCGTCGTGTCTATGGTAATACCTTTTTGCCGCGCTATGTCCATCATAGTCAGCGCGATGACCATCGGTATTTTCAGGTCCATGATCTGGGAGCAAAACAGCAGGTTGCGTTTCAGGTTCGACGCATCGGCTATCACCACAACAAGGTCGGGCCGGTCGGCATTTTGCTGGTTCAGCAGCACCTCGTAGGTCACCTGCTCGTCTGCGCTCTTGGGATACAGGCTATAAGTGCCCGGCAGGTCAATGATATGCGCCGAAAGGATCTCTGATATTTTTGAAACGCCGGTTTTTTTATCCACCGTTACTCCGGGGAAGTTTCCCACCTTTTGGTTAAGGCCTGTGAGTGCATTAAACAGGGAACTCTTCCCGCTATTGGGGTTTCCAACCAGGGCTATGGTATACGGGCGCTTCATCAACGGGGGCAAAGTTACAGTTTGCCACCCGCCTATGTATAACGGTTGTCAGGATATTGAAAAATTTCCCGAATATGAAAATGCCACAGGCAGCGCCTGTGACAAGTATTATTCGCATACCAACTCTGTCAATGCTCCGGCAATGACAAGGCATAAAGTATTTCTTTATTGAACGCGCGCAGATCGGCTGGCTTGCGGCTGGTGATGAACTGGCCATAGTGAACCATCTCCTTATCTACCCAGTTTACACCGGCGTTTTTAAGATCGGTTTGCAGAGATGAATAAGAAGTCATTGTTTTTCCTTCTATCATTCCCGTCTCTATCAGTGTTTGCGGACCATGGCAGATAGCGGCAACCAGCTTGCCCGAGCGAATGAACTGTCTCACAAAAAGTATCGCATCCACGTTCTGTCTTAGTTTGTCCGGGTTCATAACCCCTCCCGGCAATACTAGTGCATCATAGTCGTTTGCGTTCGCGTCGTTCAAGGTTACATCTACCTTCACGTCATGCCCCCAGTCAGTCTTGTCCCAGGCTTTTATTTTGCCGCCATGAGGCGACACAATGTCCACCCTGGCTCCCGCTTCTTCCAGTGCTTTTTTGGGCTTCGTCAGTTCCACCTCTTCAAAACCGTCTTCTGATAAAATAGCCACCCTTACTTCTTTACCATGCGTATTTTCAAAGGCCTCTTTTGGCCACACAATGTCTTCTGCACTTTGCTCAGCCAGTGTCTCCTGCACAACTTCCGGGTTACCTACGGCCACCTCGGGAACCCCAATACCGGGAGTTTGCGCCACCGTCACGACGTTCTTTTTATCTTTCGTCTTTTTCATAGCTATAAGTTTATTATTTGTTATGTGCGCATCAGCAATCCGCTCACGTTGATAGCGACAAAATGTATGCCCCCGTATTTTATTTTACGCAACTAATTGTTAAACTCTTTGCATGCCTATGCACAAACTGGGGTCTATTTCCTAATTTTACCATCGTCCGTCCGGTAATGGCGGAATTATTTTTTTACACAATATTAATTGTTCATTTTGAAGCGTCTTAACCAGGTAATAATAACTGCTGTGCTCACTATAGGCATATTTAGCCTGGTATTCGTTACCAGTTGTAAAAATAAATGCGGCAGCACAAGTTGTCAGAATGGCGGAACCTGTGTCAGTAATACATGTGTATGCCCTACGGGCTATTCGGGCAATGCCTGCCAGACAGGCTGGAGCGATGTGTCCATCGGTACTTATGTATGCACCAGGTCAAATTGCCATCCCGCTGTATCCGGTACCGGTTCGTGGCAAAGTGCAGTGACAAAAAGCGCCACAGATGGCGGCTTTACGATCAACATTGCGAATTTTAATAACTCAAACACCACGATCGTGGCAACTATAGACAGCAATATTAATGGTATCAGCAAGATCACGATCAGCCCGGCAGTGGGGTCTTATGGTGTGGATGCTACAGGAACTTATTCAAACGGGGTCATCAGCCTTGTGTTCACATCAGCAGGCGCCGGTGGCCTCATCGGATACAACTGCAATATGACCATGAAGAAGGAGTAGTTATTTACCCTTGAAAACGGGCTTCCTTTTTTCCAGAAACGCGTGTACCCCTTCTCGGAAGTCAAACGTGCTGCCCGCCTGTATCTGTGTTTCTTTTTCCTTATTCAATTGCTGTTGCAGATCGTTGTCGAATGATTGATTGAGCAGCCGCTTTGTGAGCCCTATTCCCCTGGTGGGCATTTGAGCGAGGATCATTGCCATTTTTTTGCTTTCGTTTTCAAACACATCGTCCGGAAAACATTTATAGATCATACCCATTGCGACCGCGTCGGCGGCAGATACTTTCTCGGCAGTCATCGTCAGCGCTGCCGCGCGCTGCATGCCTACAAGTCGGGGCAGGAAAAAGGTGCCTCCGCTGTCCGGTATCAGTCCTATTTTGCTGAAGGCCTGTATGAAGGATGCGCTTTCGCAAGCCAATACAATGTCGCAAGCTATTGCGATATTGGCCCCTGCTCCGGCGGCAACGCCGTTAACGGCAGCAATGATGGGTTTTTCTATTTTCCGCAGGCGAAGTATAGTGGCATTGTAATACAGCTCCACCATGCGTTCAAAATCGTCGGGCGTTGGGTCTGTGGCCTCTGAAAGATCCTGCCCGGAGCAAAAGCCCTTGCCCGCGCCCGTAAGATAGATGCAGCGCACCTCGTCGTCGTTTTCGCAATCGTCGAGATAGCCCTGCAAAGCCAACGCCATATCCTTGTTATAACTATTGTATTTATCAGGACGGTTTAACGTAATGTAACCGACGCCATTCTCTTTTTTAAACAAAACGTTCATGATTCGTTATTTGTAGTGGCAGACCCATGTGTCTGCCTGCGTAATACCTATCCATCGACAAGGTGGTTGAAACATGGGTCAACCTGGAATCGATGGGTTTATTGATTGAAAAATAAATCTTTATCCCAATTCGCCGGATTTTTTCTGATATAATTCGCAATTGTGTTGTACGAGTGTTCGTCACGAATAATATGCTCCCGGTAATTTCGCTATAAATATAATTGTTTTTCTGGTCAGGCTTTTCGGTCTTATAGGCGTTGATAATGATCGCATCAAAATGATTTGGCATTATTTGATAGACGTCGACCTCGATATCTGCAACATTTCAGGTATTTAGACGGATAGATCTGCGGTGATGTTTTGCGGATCGTATGGTGATTTGCCAGCCATAACCAAATAAATTTTCGCTGTTGTTTATGTTGTGTCCGGGCCATTAAATGTATATCCTTCGCGAGCAGGGTTAACACATGGGTCAACCCCTACGTTTGATGCCAAAATCCAACCGGTAATAAAATATCGGCAGAAACCCCAGTTGGTACTGATAATACCATGGATTTTTACCTTGCTGCTCCAACCCGTAGCTGTAAGTGGCAGATAGAATATTTTGTGTGTTGAAAATATTCACAAGGTCCAATGCTATTTCGTGGGTTACTTTTTTGGCATTGAATCGCACCCCCAGTTTAAGGTCTGTACGAAAGTAGGGTTTGAACCGCAGCGTGTTCCGCTCGCTGTCTACCACCACTGCGTCATTTTTTTGGTTCGATAGGGTAGTGTCAAAAGGAGAGTACAACCTGCCGCCGATATAAGTGATCTTTATGCCTGTTATCAGCGTGCTGTATTGCCCTAGTTTCCGTTCATAGCCCCCCAGCATATTCGCAGCGTATTGGCTGTTGTAGTCTGTGTTTCTGAAAACACCATCATTGCCCTTTGCTTTTGAGTCGAACACGGAGCCCGTAAGCAATATATAATATCCATGGCTGAATGTTTTTTCCAGCGTTGCTTCTATACCGTAGTTGTAGCCTACGCCGCCGTTTTTCAGGGTATCAGGAAAGTCGCGCGAATACCCGGTTCCCTGGTCCAATGCAGTGTAAGAAGACCCAGCCCTCGTTTCTATCGGCACATTAAAAAGGTATTGGTAATAGGTTTCCAGCTTCAACCGCACGCTCTTCGATAACACTTTATCATAACCCAGTACAAAATGATGACTCCTGATAAAATCTACATTGTAGTTCTGCATTTCCGAGGGTGGGTTCACCGCTTCGTGTGCAAAGTATTGGTACAAGGGCAGCATCTGGCTGTGCAGACCATAGCCTGCAGTAATGATATCGCGGTCTGTAAGCGCCCACCTCATGCCCAGCCTGGGCTCCAGCGATTTAGATTGGTTGTGGGTGAGGTACTGACCATGCAGGCCACCGGTAAACGTAAGGGCATCTGATGGCCGGTATTTGTACTGCACATATGCCTGCACGAGATCAGTGCTGCCGTTAAAATCTTCGCGGTGACTCCAGTCCTGCGCCGAGATAGGGTATTGCCTGCTGCTGTCTTTCAGATCAAGATGGTAGTAGTTGTTGACAACGCCAAAGCGTATAGTCTGCTTTTGCGTTATTTTTTTATTCAGGTACCAGTGTGCTACCGTGGTGGTGGTGATAAAGTTGTACCCCAGGATATTTTTCAGAGAATCCGGGGCAAATGTCATGGCATCACGATATACATAATTGTGGTGGGCAAATACGTCGCTGCCTGTTTCCGCGATCGTAAGTTTGGTGTATGTGTTTTGGTCTATGGTATGGCTGTATGTAGCGCCCACTACCCCCGTGTTGGACGTGAAATACTGGTCGCGGTCACTCTCGCCATAGAGTTGCTGCGTCTGCTGGGTGAGGTTGCTTACGATAAGATTGATACTGCTGAGCCCGCCAATGCCAAAGAACGAAAGGTCGGACTTTTTGCTCAGTGGGAAGTTTAGTTTGAAAGTGGCGTCCTGGTAATTGGGTACAGAAGTAGTGCCGATCTTGATGTTCAGCCCCTGGAAAAGCTGCAGGGTCGAATACCGGTAAGTAAACAAAAAGGACGAACCGGACTTTGCAGAAAGCGGCCCCTCTGCCGCCAGCTCTGTGCCCAGCAGGCCCAGCTGGCCGGTGAACTCATACCGGTCACTATTGCCGTTACGCAGGCGCACGTCAAACACCCCGGCCACTGCATCGCCGTACTCAGCCGGGAAGGCGCCCATAAAAAAATCGCTGTTTGCAAGGGTTTTGCTGTTGAGCATACTTACCGGCCCGCCAGATGTACCGGGTATGCTAAAGTGATTTGGGTTGGGTATATCCACGCCCTCCAGCCGCCACAGCACGCCCTGCGGGCTGTTGCCGCGTATAATGATGTCGTTCCTTGAGTCGTCGCTGCCCTGCACCCCTGCAAAATTCGAGGCCATGCGTGCCGGATCAGAGCGACTGCCTGCGTAGCGTTCCGTCTCCTGCACATCGAATGTTTTTGTGCTTACCAGCGCCATGTCATTGATATGCTCGCGCTTGTGGGTTATGATCACCTCTTTCATGCTCACAGCGCTTTCTTCCAGGTCCACCGGCAGCACCACTTCTTTGGCCGACGTAACCAATATGTCGTTCATGGTGGCGCTCTGGTATCCTATGTAGGAGATGGTGATCGTATGCTTTCCGACCGGTACATTTTCGATCACAAAATGCCCGTTTACGTCAGTCACGGTGCCTATGGCCGGGGTCATGTCGGTTACCCCCACGCTCACGCCCACAAGCGGAACTTTGGATTCCTTGTCCACTACGGTGCCCTTCACCTGTTGGGCGCGCTGGGCGTCGCAAAATACCGGCAATAGCAAAAGAAATAAAACGATGGTCTTATTCATAATTCAAAACGCTAACGGATAGTAAGATAAGGAAAGGTTGATATAACCAAAAACATATGTGAGCCATTTGCTACTTTTACATCGTTACTAAAATTGATGCTTTGTATTCAAAAACCATCCGCCGTATAACTTCGGGAATTCCGTTTTTGTTTCTGCTTGCTTTCTGCGGTTGTCATGCAAAGCAAAAGGCTGACCTTATCGTGCATCATGCCAGGGTATATACCGTCGACAGTGCGTTTACGGTGGCCGAGGCAATTGTGATAAGGAATGGCAAAATAGTGGCTGTGGGAAAGAATGATGACATACTCAGCAACTATACAGCCGATAGCAACATTGACGCGCAGGGCAAGGCCGTTTATCCCGGCTTCATAGACGCACATGCACACTTCCTTGGTTATGGCCGCGGGCTGTTTGAAGTGAACCTCTATGATTGCAAAGACTGGAACGAGGCGATTGACCGCATCAAGACCTTTAATACGGAGCATCCTTCAGAAGCATGGATACGCGGCCGCGGCTGGGATCAGAACAAATGGCCAGGCAAGTCATACCCCGACAACGCACAGCTTAATGAATTGTTCCCTGGCAAACCCGTGTTGCTGCAACGGGTGGATGGCCACGCGGCTATAGCCAATGCAAAAGCGCTGCAGCTTGCAGGTGTAGCAGCCGGCCAGAAGATCGCCGGCGGTGAAATAGAAACAAAGAACGGCAGGCTGACTGGGGTGCTTATTGATAACGCAGTGGAACTGGTAACACGAATTGTACCACCACCATCGAAAGCCGATTACCAGAAGTGGCTCACCGCCGCACAGCAAAATTGTTTTGCACTGGGATTGACTACTGTTACCGATTGTGGGCTCATGTATACCGATGTGGCCATGATAGACTCGCTGCAGCAGCAGGGAAAGCTGCAGATGCGGCTGTATGTGATGCTCAGCGACGATACGGCAAACTTCAACCGCTTCCTGCCCCGTGGCCCTTACAAAACAGACCTGCTTTTTGTAAAAGGTTTTAAAGCTTATGCCGATGGTGCGCTTGGCAGCAGGGGCGCGTGCTTGCTGGCTCCATATAACGACAAGGCCAGCTGGAATGGCTTTCTGCTGCATCCGCAGGGTCATTACGATTCGTTGGCGCAGATGCTCATCAACACAGACTTTCAGCTATGCACACATGCCATAGGCGACAGCGGCAACCGGATGGTGCTGACTGTGTATAATAAATACCTGAAAGGAAAGAACGACAAACGGTGGCGCATAGAGCATGCGCAGGTTGTGAATAAAGATGACTTCAACCTGTTTGGCAGATGTTCCGTTATCCCTTCGGTACAGCCCACTCATGCCACCAGCGATATGTATTGGGCCAAAGACCGGATTGGCGAGGAAAGACTGAAAGGTGGTTACGCTTACAAGCAGCTGCTGGAGCAGAATGGCTGGCTGCCCTTGGGCACCGACTTCCCCGTAGAGGATATATCGCCCGTTAAAACGTTTTATGCTGCTGTATTCCGCAAAGACGCGAAGGGGTTTCCTGCGGATGGTTTTCAGATAGAGAATGCACTGACGAGAGAACAGGCTTTGCGGGGTATGACAATATGGGCGGCGAAGGCTGATTTTTTAGAAAAAGAAGTGGGCAGTATTGAAGTGGGAAAGAAAGCGGATTTTGTTATACTTGATAAAGATCTGATGAAGGCCCCGGATGCGGAGATACTCAGCGCAAAGGTGGTGGAGACGTACTGCGGAGGGAAAAATGTGTATTAGAAAGGTCATTTGTGACTGAGTATTTCTTTAAATATTTGTGTAACTTTGGTAAATGGTCATCATTCTTAAAAAAGGCGCAACCGAAAAGGAAATGCAGGCAATCAGGAAAAAATTGCACAAAAATTCCTTGAAAAAGGGTGTAGACCTTGATAAGTATTCAGGTATTTTAAAATTGAAAGAAGACCCTCTGTCGATCCAGCAAAGTTTGAGAGATGAGTGGGGATAATTATTTGCTTGATACCAATATTGTACTTTATATTTCCAATGGAAATGAAGATCTGAAATCATTTCTGAACCATCAGCGGATGACCATCTCTGTTATCTCTGAAATAGAATTATTAAGCTTCCATTCCATCACAAAAAAAGAGATCGCCGGACTTACAAGCTTTATTGAAGAGATGGAGGTTGTTTCCGTTGATGATAAAATAAAGAATATTGCAATCGCTGTAAGGAGGAAATACAAACTTAAATTACCGGACAGTATAATTGCGGCGACTTCCATTGCTTACGGTATTCCCCTTATTACAGCTGACAAACAGTTTAGGTTTGTTGAAGAACTGCAGTTACTCCTTTACGACAATACCAATAAATAGATAAGAAAAGCGGATTTTATCATTCTTGATACTAATTTGTTAAGTGCAAAGGAAAATGAGATACTGAAAACGAAGACGAATGCAACTTATATAGACGGTAAAAAGGTTTATTCCAGTCAACTTTAATTGGTTCTCACGAGCTTCGATAAAACAAACCAGATCTGGCATAATATTTGACGCTAATAAGAAAACTCCTTATGCTCTCGAGAATAGTAGCCCCTATATTGTTGCCTTTGTCTTTTGCTTCTGTCATTTTAGCGTGCAAAAAGAGCGACAAGCCCAAACCCGCTGCTCTGCCGAAAGCAGCAACATATACCTCTGCCATGGGTGGCGCCAGGAACTGGCATAGAAGCCATTATTATGTCGCCGGGGGCATTGACTTTCCGGTACCTATCAATGAGTTTTATTATTTACCGGACACTTCGTTTGCAGTTGGCATAATCAACGACAGTACTATAAAATTCCTTACAGATACTTTTCTATACGAACAGACAGATTCGGCAAAACAGATCCACTTTTTTGGTACCGGCTGGACGTTTTTTACATACAATTCCGGAAGAGGAGTTGCATATTATTATGCCAAAGACAGCATTGTTTATGGCTTTGGTGATGTTCATGGTACATCAGACTATTGGACAAAGAAGGATATTTGTTACACTTACTGAGATGTCAGCCAGGTTCCTGTTGAGTCCGATGAGAGCTTTTATCCTATTAGCGCGCATTCGATAAAATATTTTAACTTCGTATAGTAATCATGTAGTATATGCAGCAACTAACCGTTAGCGTTCCGGATAATAAGATTGCGTTTTTTATGGATCTGGCCAAAAATCTTGGCTTTTCGGTGCAGCATGCTCCTAAGGATATGCTGACAGAAAAACAGGTTGAAATGGTAAACGAAGCGCGCAAGGGCATCAAAGACAATCCAAGTAGTTTTCTGGATTGGGATGATGCCCGAAAAATGCTTAAGATCGGGTGATCCGAAGATCATTTTTTCTTACCATGATCAGGAAAGTAAAAGTATACTCAGTAGCTTTACAGGATATTGAAAAGGGCGCTGCCTATTACCAGACGCAGCAAAATGGGTTAGGTAAAAGGTTTGAAAAACAGGTACACGCCACGTTTAAAAAGATTCAGAAGTTTCCGTTCGCCGCTTCATTTGAATACGAAGATGTCCGTCATAAAATCATAGAACAATTCCCCTATATCATCCTTTACGAGTTTGATGAAGTAAACATTTACATTCTTCGTATTTTCAACACACATCAGGAGCCAACGTATTAATTTTGATTCGCGACAATTTTAAAGTGGACACTATCCGATTTTGCAACACAGATATAAACAACTTTCAGCAAATATATCCACTCTTTCCTATTCATTCCTCCATAAACTACTTCCCTGCCCGTATTTTTGTGCAAACATTTCGAATTGAGAAAACTTTCGTCCACTATTGTTTGTTTACTGTTCGCAGCTTTGTCTTTTGCACAACCAAACAAGATCACCCTGTCAGGCACCATTGATGTAAACAGCGGTGAAACCTTTCCTTACAAATTGGTGCTAACCGAATCGGGTGGGGTAGTAAAAGGTTATTCACTTACCTATAGTGAGCCGAATGAAACACGGGCGCTGGTGCAGGGAACGCTCGACAGGGCAGGGCGTACCCTGTCTTTCAAAGAAACGGAGATCGTTTACGCCCACGGATTTCACACCAAGGCCTTCATGTGCCTTATCGATGCCCATCTTCAGTATGTGCAGGGCGGCCGGGGCAATGTGCTCTCTGGCCCCATCACCAGTGTAGAGGCCGACAGGACTGCCT
>CAYNGS010000054.1:0-10454 GCA_964396625.1 uncultured Flavipsychrobacter sp. | reverse complement strand
CAATTCGTTTTTTGTGATATTTTGCAATTAATTAGATGACAGCCAGGCTGAGATACACACAAGTATTTTTTCATCAAAATTTGCATTTTACAGAAATTTATTACTATCATTGTAGGGTTTTTGTATTTGCACTATAACTATTTCAAAATAAAATGCCATTTATGAAAAGAAAGATATTACTCTTAACACTTGCGTTTTCAGCACTTTTTTACAAAAATCTAGAAGCCCAGACAGCATCAAGGTTAACGGCGCAGTCCGACTGGACTTTTGGCGGATCTGCCTTTAAGCCAGTTGATTCTACTTACTATAACTATTCAGGCGGACGGGGTGGAGATCTCACTCATCAGCTTAAGTATGATAATTTTACAACATGGGATTATGTTGGAGATACTGCATACCAGAATGCATGGTATTATGTTCAAACGTTTGACTCACTGAATAATCTGAAAAGTACTATTTCCCAGATGTGGAGCAGCGGCGCCTGGGTACCCGTTACCAATATGATCTATTTCTACGATACAATGAACCGTGTTACTTATAATATATTGCAGACCTGGAGCGGAACAGAATGGGTGTCTTCTACAAGGCATGACTACAGTTTCAACTCTAGCAACCAGATGTACCTGGATCTGCTGCAGACATGGAATACGTTTACTTTGAACTGGGACCCGGCTTCTCAGAAAACTTATTACTTTGACGCATCAGGCACCCTGATCAACGAAACTGACCAGACCTTTATCGCAACTGTACCTACATACACTATACAATATGCATATACACAGTCTGCTACAAAGAATACAACAACTGTAAGTACCTGGAGCGGAACCGGTTGGGTAAATGATTCCCTGTACACAGATACTTTTGATTCAAGCACCGGCAACCGCATTATGTCGTCAAGGCAGTTGTACAATGCTGTGTCGTCTGTGTGGATGAACGAGACATTGCATTTATACAGCAATTTCGTATCGGGAACTGGTTTGCCGCAAACGGATGTTTACCAGACATGGGATAGCGCCGGCAGCGGATTGTGGGTGAATGTGATGCAGTTTACTAATACCTACAACGGCAGCAACCAGCTCACTTCAGAAAAAGGTACATCCTGGAATGTTGGCGCAGGGCTGTTTGAGAGCGCCCTGAACGACCCAATGCACAAATTCTATTATTCCACTTACTCTCCATCGGGCATTACTGTGAAGACAGCTTTGAACAATGGCGGCGAAGCGAATATTTATCCTGTTCCGGCACAGAACATGCTCCACGTGGACCTGAGATGGAATGAAGCTCAGTCTGCTACTATCAGCATTTATGATATGCAGGGTAGAGTGGTTCGTCAGTGGAACGCTCCGGTAGGAACACAATACAACAGCGCGGTTTCGGTTGATAACCTCGCAACAGGTACTTACTTTGTAAAGATACTGGGCACCGAAGGACAGATCGTAAAACAGCTGGTTGTGGCTCACTAAGAAATAATTTTTGTTGAAAAGAGCGCCGCACTGTGGCGCTCTTTTTTTGTGTAGCAGTTATCAGCTATCTTTATCAATCGGTAGAACGAAGATATTTGAAACTATGGAGGTATCACATCCCATTGGTGTTTTTGATTCGGGCTATGGCGGACTTACGGTTTTTAAGTCCATAGCGGCACGACTGCCGCAATATGACTACCTGTACCTCGGCGACAACGCCCGTGCACCCTATGGAAACCGGTCCTTTGAGACGGTTCATCAATACACACTCGAATGCGTGGAATGGTTTTTTAAAATGGGCTGCCCCCTCGTGGTGCTGGCCTGTAATACCGCTTCGGCAAAGGCGCTACGCACCATTCAGCAGCAGGACCTGCCGCGGATAGGGCCGGAGAAACGAGTGCTGGGTGTGATACGCCCCACCGCTGAGGTGATCGGCAATTTCACCCATACCCGTTCCGTAGGTGTGCTGGGAACAAAGGGCACCATAAATTCAGGTTCGTACCCCATAGAGATCAACAAATTTTTTCCCGAAGTGAAGGTGCACCAACTGGCGTGCCCCATGTGGGTGCCATTGGTAGAATATGGGGAATATAAATCAGCCGGTGCTGATTATTTTGTGCGGAAGTACCTGGATGAATTGATGACCGCGGCGCCCGATATAGATACTATTCTGCTGGCATGCACGCACTATCCGCTACTGGAGCATAAAATAAGGCAATACCTGCCGGCGGGTGTGCGCGTTGTGTCGCAGGGGCCGATAGTTGCGAGCAGCCTGGCCGATTATCTAAACCGTCACAAGGAAATTGAAGAAATCATTTCGAGAAGCAATGAAATGAGGTTTTACACGACAGATGACACGAGCGATTTTGACAGTCATGCCACGGGTTTTTTCGGCGCAGCTATACGATCTCAGCATCTGCATTTTTAATTGAAAGTTAAATATGTTGACGAAAATACGTTATAATTTTATAATATGACTTGAAACTCCCCAGAATTTATGCAATACCCGTCAATTTTTTTGCTATTAACCATGATATCATAAATTTTGTAGTCTGATTATCAGCATTAAACGAATATGTATGATTATTAATTTAATTGAGAAATAATATTTGGGCAATTTTTTTTGCTTAAAAGAGAACTTTTGTTGCAGGGGCCTGATTTTTTCGCGCGGGTTTTGGAAATGTGTCGTTGGATAACAATTAATTGTTTTTGATTTACCCAACCAAGAGCAGGTGGGGCCTGTCTTTTGTGAGGCCGGAGCACAGCTTTGGTTATTTGTTTGTTATTGGGCTAATAAACGTAGGTTAAGCGCAAAATAATAATGCAGACACTGCATTTAGTATGGGCATATTTACTATTTTTAACGCCTGATGTCTTAAACTGATCTGCATAGATGAGCTTGGGATGATTATTTGTTATTTCAAAAATTCATTTTTTTAAAAAGTTGCTGAATAATTATTTAAATTAAAATAGTGAAACAATTGTTTTTATGAAAAAATTTCTATCCGTCTCAGTACGCAGCCTTCTCCTGTCGGGCCTTTTTTTGTTGATGAGCTACGGCTCGTCTTATGCGACGCACATTTTCGCTGAAGATCTCAGATACACATGGGTGAGCGGTAACACTTACACTATAGAGGTAATTGTTTACGCTAACTGTGGTGGCTCGGCATACCCAACGTTGGGGTCATCACGACCAATAGTATGTACGTTTAACGGAAGTACGTTATTTCATACGGACACACTTACATTGCGGACGTCTGATTCGGGTTCAAACGTAACTCAGGTGTGCCCGGCTGATCTTGACTCGACGACGTGCACTAACCTAACATATACCTTGCAGGGAACTGCGAGGTTTTTCTATTCCAAAACCATTACCCTTAGCGGCGCATCTGCTTTATGGAGATTCCGTTGCGGACATTTTGCAGGTAGTGATCCTGGAAGGTCTTCTTCGATTACCAACGTTTCCGGTGCGGGTTCATCCGTGGTGTACCTCGAAGACACTTTGAATAACTCGGCTACATCGGTGACTGGCCACAACAGCAGCCCTACCTTTGCCGTGTTGCCGACGCCTTATTATTGCGATCTAACACCAAATACATACTCTCCTGTGCCTAGTGATCCTGACGGCGATGTGCTGAATTTTTCGCTCGTTTCTGCCAGAACGTCGGGAGCAGGATGTGGAGGAACTGTAACAAACGTTACCTATGCGGGTGGTTTTTCAGGAGCCGCTCCAATTGCAGTTTCTTCGCCAATAACAGTATCCTCTACAACCGGTGAAATATCGTTTAATCCCAATGCGCTTGGCACAGATGACATTGTATATAACGTGGAAGAGCGAAGGGGTGGCGTGCTTGTAGGTACATGCCAGCGCGAAATGACTTTTATAATTTCAACCTGTACACTTACACCGCCTTCGGCAGCCCTGAAGACCCCGAGTACCGGTGTGTTGACAGACAGTTTTACACTTGCGGTATGTAACAATGCAGGACCATTCACAGTTAACGTGAGACCCACTATTTCGGGCGGCTACCTGATCTATGCTGATACGCTCAATCCGTCAGGATTACCAGCAGGAATGACTTTTTCCGTGACTGCGGATTCTACTGCGGCACCGGTTATCACACTTGGATGGACGACCGTAGGTGTTCCGGTTGGTACGTATACTTTTTACCTTTCTTATTTTGTAAATAGCTGCCCTGTTGGTGGAACATCTACAGTTGGTTATACCATCAACATCGATTCTGCTGCAAATACGATCACCGGTACAAAGACGGTATGTCCGTTTTTGTCGACTACTTTGAGTGACTACCCATTGGGTGGTACCTGGAGCAGTGCACACACAAATATAGCTACTGTTGGATCAACTACAGGCGTCGTGTGGGGTGTGCTGGCAACCGGAGGTACGGATTCGATAATTTATACCGAGTCGCCTGCGCAGTGTAAGGCGTATGCTGTCGTCACGGTGAATGTGGCGCCGGTGATATCGGGAACAACGGGAGTATGTCAGACTTTGACAACGACGTTAACTGCTACTCCTGCCGGCGGCACCTGGAGCACAACGAGCGGCGCCATAGCGACTGTGGGATCTTTAACAGGCATCGTGACGGGTGTAGGAATTGGTACAACTATAGTCACGTATGCGCAGCCATCTCCGGGATGTATTGATACGGCTATAATTACGGTCAGTGCGGAGCCGAAAGTGATCGTTGGGCCATCTGTGGTCTGTGCTCTTCAAACAATTACATTGACCGACTCGGTATCGGGCGGCACGTGGACCAGTGGCAACGGGGCTATCGCCACCGTTGGATCGAATACCGGTGTCGTCACCGGCGTCGGGGGAGGGACAGTTGATATTACCTATTCTACTTCTCCCGGGTGCCAGGTTGTTAAACTAATAACCGTTAACCCGGCGCCCTCAGCAATTACCGGTACGACTTCGATATGTGTGGGATCTTCTTCACAGTTGACAAGCCTCACGACTGGTGGTACATGGAGCAGCGGCGGAAGCAGTATTGCCACTGTTGGCAGTACGGGTATCGTTACCGGTGTGACAACGGGTACGACAACCATTACTTATACCATTCCTCCAGCGGGATGCTGGGACACCATTGTGGTCACAGTTACATCAGGAGTATCGCCGATAACAGGAACATTAAATGTGTGTACCGGACAAACTACCCAGTTGAACGATCTTACAGTGGGTGGCACGTGGAGCAGCTCGGCTACTACCATTGCTACTGTTGGCAGTACGGGCATCGTTACCGGAGTTCTGGCGGGCACTGATACGATAAAATATTCACTGAGCGGCGGTTGTTTTGCGAGCGCAGTTGTTACCGTTAGTACGGGACCGGCAGCTATATCGCCGTCTGCGGGAGTCAGTGTATGTGTTGGTAGTACGACACCGCTTGCAGACGGTACACCGGGTGGCACGTGGAGCAGCGGCAGTACGTCGGTTGCGACCGTTGGCAGCACAGGTATTGTGACCGGGGTGACTACCGGAACGGCGACCATAAGTTATACTATCGGGACGTGTACGGTTACGAAAGTGGTAACGGTGACAGCCGTCGGAGGAACCAACACACCGGCAAGCGCTACTTTGTGTATTGGTTCGAATACGATTTTTACGAACACCTCATCCGGTGGTACGTGGACCAGTAGTAATCCGGCAATCGCAACCATAGGTTTGACGACCGGAACTGCAGGCGGGGTGGCTATAGGTACAGCAACAGTAACTTATACCATCGGTACCTGTACTTCTATTTCTCCTGTAACGGTCAATACCAGTCCTTCTGCGATAGCGCCATCCGGGCCGATAAGTATATGCTCGGGCAGCAGCACACCGTTTGCAGACGTGACGCCGGGAGGAGTATGGAGCAGCAGCAATAACGCTATCGCGACTGTTGGGTCTACCGGCACAGTGTGGGGAGTTTCTCCGGGAGTTGATACAATATCTTATACGGTGGGCGGTTGCGCTGCAACCAAGACAGTTACTGTTACATCAGGCGGTTCGCCGATCTTACCAGGCACTGCGACAATATGCACGAGCAATACTGTGAACCTGACCAATGCAACACCGGGTGGAACCTGGACCAGCGGTTCACCGACTGTTGCTACTGTTGGCAGTACCGGTATAGTTACCGGTGTGACTGCAGGCGTTGCTACGATCAGCTATACTTCAGGCACATGTATCTCAACAGCAACTGTTACTGTTAATGCGGGTGCCGCAGCGATAACACCTGCAGGCGGGGCAACCCTCTGTATCGGCAGCACGTTTACGTTTTCCGATGCAACACCAGGGGGTGTATGGAGCAGCACTGCAACAGGTGTGGCTACTGTGGGCAGCACAGGTATCGTGACGGGTGTTGGCGCAGGAGTTGCTACAATTTCTTATACGACAGGAAGCTGTGCGGCAATTACGACCGTAACGGTGACGTCGAGCGGTTCACCTATTGTTCCGTCGAGCGCTACAATATGTATCGGTACACCATTCACGTTTACAGACGCAGCAACGGGCGGTACGTGGAGCCTTGGCGGGTCGGCCATCGCAACAATAACCGGTACAACGGCTACAACTGCAACTGTGAACGGGATATCATCCGGCACAGCAATTTTGACTTATACACAGGGCACATGTACGGCGACTGCGCCAATTACGGTTAGCACGGCGCCGGCTGCAATTACACCAGCTACCCCGATATCGATTTGTACTGCAACAACGACGCCACTTGCAGATCCTACGCCTGGCGGCGTATGGACGAGAGCCACACCTGGTGTCGCCAAGGTAGGCAGCACTGGTAAAGTTACCGGTGTGTCAGCAGGTACTGTTACCATATCTTATTCTATAGGCGGCTGTGCGGCGACGAAGATCGTGACCGTTACAGCAGGAGCGGCTCCAATTTCGCCCTCGGCGCCAATGTTGTGTACCGGCAATACACTTACCCTGCTTGATGCTGCTACAGGCGGCACATGGAGCAGCCTTAACCCGGCCGTGGCTACGATCACCGCCGGCGGTATGGTTACCGGTGTGACCGTGGGTACAGCAGTAATTTCCTATACATTAGGATCATGCGGCACGTCAGTGACCGTTACGGTGAGCCTGGGAGCTGACGCAGGAGCCATTTCCGGACCGACACATTTGTGTACTGGTGGAACAGTTTCGCTGACGGAAACGGTGAGCGGCGGTACATGGTCCAGCAGCAGCGCGGGCATAGCCAGCGTAGGCAGCACCGGCATTGTTGGCGGTGTAACGGCGGGCGTTGTCACCATATCTTATTCTGTAACCAACGGATGTGGAACAACCAGTGCAACTCATCTTGATACTGTATTCTCAACTGCCGGTCCCGGCCCTATAGTTGGCCCAGCGACACTTTGTGCAGGATTATTTACAACACTTACAGATTCTGATCCGGGCGGCACATGGAGTGTGAGCAACAGTCATGCCAGTGTTACGCCAACGGGGTTATTTACTGGTATAAGCCCCGGTATTGATACCGTTACTTATACAGTCACGAATTCGTGCGGATCTGCGTCAGTTACCAAGGCAATTACAATCGGCACCTTCCTGACAGCGGGCACTATCACCGGGCCATCGAGCATTTGCGGCACAGGTACTATATTACTGGCCGATGCAACGACAGGTGGTGTGTGGAGCAGCGGAAATATCGGCATCGCAACCGTTGACGGATCAGGAAATGTTACAGGTGTCAGCAATGGCGTAGATACAATTTCTTACACTGTGACCAGCGCATGCGGTTCGGCAGTTGCAACGCATACCGTTACCGTGAGCCCCGGCGCAGATGCCGGAAGTATCATTGGTGCTTCCCCGATATGTGTTGGCAACTTTACAATATTTACCGACGCCGCACCAGGAGGTGTTTGGGCCAGCGTAAATGGTAATGCAACAGTTACATCCGGTGGGTTAGTTACCGGTATGGCTCCAGGTACTGATTCTATTACCTATACTGTAACCAATTCGTGCGGCAGTGTAACGGCAATAAAGTCCATTGTGATCATTCCATCTGTAAGTGCCGGCACGATCACTGGTCCGGGCAACAATATCTGTCTCGGGTCTACGATCTCGTTGGCCGATGCAGCACCGGGTGGTGTATGGAGTACGAGCAATGGCAGCGCCAGCGTAAGTACAGTCGGCCTTGTAACCGGCCTGGCGGGCGGAGTTGACACGATTCTTTATACGGTAGCGAGCACATGTGGTAATGCGGTTGCGACATACGTGGTTACAGTTAGTCCGACTGCGCTGACTGCTGGAGTCATCACAGGCCCATCAAGTGTATGCGTAAGCTCTGAGATAACTTTGGCCGACACGGTAGCGGGTGGTGTATGGAGTAGCAGCAATGCAAATGCAACGATCACTTTTGCCGGTGTGGTTACAGGTGTGTTACCTGGCCGTGATACGATAACATATACAGTTACCGGGGCATGCGGTATCGCGCAAACGACACATCTTGTTACTGTGAACTCCTTGCCAGTACCGGGAAGCATAACCGGTCCGTCAAGTCTCTGTGTTGGTTCTTCTGATACTTTGGGTGTGACCGGGACAACAGGAGGGGGATGGAGCAGCAGTGACCCAAGTGTCGCAATAGGTTCTACGTCAGGGATTGTTACGGGTGTTTCAACAGGAACGTCTACGATCACCTATTCGTTGACCAATGTCTGCGGAACAGTGATCGCGACGATGAATATAGTTGTTAATCCTATCGGTACCGTTTTACCAATAAGCGGTGTGGCCCGTCAATGCCTCGGTGGTACGTCTATGTTGTTTGACGGTACGCCAGGCGGTGTATGGAGCAGCAGTAATCCTGCAAGATCAACAGTTGACGCGTCGACAGGAGTGGTAACCGGTATTTCGCTGGGAGTTGATACGATCTATTATAATGTGACCAACGTATTTGGTTGTGTGGCATCGGCACAGATCAGGGACACTGTTCAGACGCTGCCAGTGCCCGCGCCGATTACAGGCCCCCACCACGCTTGCCAGGGAGTGCTCGATACATTATCGAACGCGATACTTGGCGGCTCGTGGAGCAGCAGTAATGTATCTGTGGCTACAATAGACATTCTGACAGGTCAAATGCTTAACGTGGGTGGTGGATCTGCCATCATATACTATGTAGTATCGAACAGTTGCGGATCGATCACAGACACTACGCTGATCACGGTTAACCCCGCACCGAACGCTGGTGTAATAACTGGCCCTGATTCATTGTGCGGTGGTACTACGATAACACTGACCGACACCGTATCTGGCGGCTTCTGGAGCAGCAGCAATCATACAGTAGCAACTGTGGGATCGACCGGCATAGTTTATGGTCTCGGTCTTGGCGCAGATACGATCTACTATACGCTGACGAATGGATTCGGATGTGCGGGCAGTGCGAGCAAGATCATACATGTGGCAAACATATTGCCGAGTGTGACCTTCTCTCCGTCGGGAACTGCTACGCTGTGCCGCGGCCATTATGTGTACATGAGTGTAGTGTCTTCATCGGGCGCACCATCGCTGACCTATCAGTGGTACCAGGATGGCACACCGATACCGGGCGCTACAAACTCCAATTATTCAACCTACACAACCGGTTCATTCAAGGTGGTGGTAAGCAATGGTGTATGTAATATTACGCTGACGGGCACATCTGTGATCCTGGCTCCGCCAAACCCGGTTATTGCTTATACTCCTCCGGATATACTGTACACAAGCTCGTTCCTCACTTACCAGTGGTTCCTGAACTGGGTGCCGATACCCGGCGCCACTAACAGCCTGATACATGAAACGGCGAACGGTGTATACCATGTAGTTGTAACAGACGTTAACGGTTGTACAGATACATCGGGACAGTACTCAGTGGTTGTAGTGAGCGGAGTGAACACGATCGTGAATCCGGCTGACGTGAAGATCTATCCAAACCCGGCAAGTTCTGTGCTGCATATTGATGCGCCGGTGAAGGTGAGTGTATCTATACTCAGTGTCGATGGTAAGGTACTGATGGAGCAAAAAGATGCTTCGGATATTAACATCAGCCCGCTTGCAAACGGCATGTACATGGTAATGATCTACGATGAAAACAAGTTGCTGATAAAGACAACGAAGTTTGCGAAAGTGGAATGATAAACTGAAAATACTTTTTCTGCAAAGCCGCCCCGTTCAGTCCGGGGCGGCTTTTTTTGTCAAAATATGGTGTCGGCTTGCGGAGCCACTTTAACCATAGGTTATTGTGTTTTTAACCGCCTATTAATATTAAAAAAAATGTAAAAAAAAGATACTCTATCAATTGAATTCGTGTTATATTTAGGATATAGCGGAAATGGTTTTTCGAACGATCAGAGAAGAAGGGTTTTCCGTATGCAAATCTTTAAAAAACGAATTTTATGAAGCGATATCGTTTATTGATCCTGCTGGTGATCTCGCAGTTGAGCGCGGAACATGTTTTTTCGCAGCAAACTTTGGGAGTTGCACCGTCCAACCTGGCGAAGGAC